>NZ_AP022673.1:300000-457500 GCF_013374115.1 Sphingomonas sp. HMP9
TTGATCGAGATGATGTCGTTCGGGACACGCGGGTTGGCGCCGACCGCGGCAAGCTGCTTCGCGCGGCGACGGATCTTCCACTGCCCCCAGGCGAACGTCGCGATGCTGACGATGATCGAGACCGCCTGCAGGAACTCGCTCGACTGGACGTAGACGATGAAGCCGGCGAGGTCGCGCTTGCTGGCGATCGTCGGGAGGGCGGTGATCACGCTGGCGACCAGCACGACGCTGCGCAGCGCGGACGCGGCCTGATCGGGCACCGGCGATGCGTTGACCGCGATCGGCGTGGTTTCGTTCTGGTTGACCATCACTTGACCCCCTTCAGGCAAAGCTCGCGCTCGGCGCGGCGTCGGTTGGTGAGCCCGGCGACCACGCGGCCCCCGGCCTTGTTCCACATCAGGAAGGCATCACAGGCCCCGCGCTGGTCGCCCGCGTCGAAGCGCCGGTCGATGGTCGACTTGCAGTAAGCGCCCGATCCGATGTTCTAAGAAAGCGAAGTTGCGGCGGCCCACTGCTCGTCGCGCCCGCGGAGGGACGGCGCGGACGCGGCGACCTGCCGCGCAAATCCGGCGAGGCGCTTGTCCAGCTTGATTGCGCAGCCCTCGGGCGTTTCCTTGGGCGAGGTCGCGGTGACGCCTAGCGTCTCGCCATCGCACTGCGTCCATACCCCGACGATGTCGCGGTACGGGACGAGGTGCTGCTTGCCCCCGCTCTCCCATCCCGAGACGAACGGGCTAAGGATGCCAGCTGCAGCGACGCCCATCGTGATAGCCAGAACGGTGATCGGCTTTGCGCGCGACGACGCGCCCGGCCCCGTGGGGGTCGGCTTCTTCGTGTCCATTGATGTCCTCTTATTGGGTGGCTGGTGTCGGCCGGGGTTACTGGCCTGCGCGCTCGTCGATTGTCTTCGTCGCGGCCGCCACGGCGCGCTCAGCAGCGGCGACGACCATCGGTGACGCGGGCAGCACTGCGAGGCCGGCCTGCGACTGCATGAGTGCTTGGCGGTGGAAGCCGATAAGCGCGCCCTCTATCCGCCCCAGCCGATCCTCACACCGCTTGTGGTCCTCGGCGAGCCGGGTCAGTGTTGCCGAGTGCTCGCCCCGGATCGCTGCGAGATCGGTCGCATGCTTCGCCTCCATGGTTGTGACCGCGCTTTGAAGCGTGGTGATCAGCGCGCCGTAGCCGTCTCGGTCGTCCTTGTTTTCCAGCATCCGGAGGCGCCGGTTCTCGAAATGCTGGCGCATGATCCAGGCGAAGGCCAAGCCGAAGGTCCCCCAGGTCGGCAATGAGCCTGGTTGGAAGGAGCCGATCAGCGATAGAAAGCCGGCCATTACCGGTTCCGATCGTTGAGATGTGTCGTGCGTCATCCTTTCCCGCGACCGCATGGGTCACGATGCTGTTGGCGTTCGTGGTGAAGGTGCTCCGGTTGGGAAGTGCTGGCGCTAGCCCAGCAGCGGGTTGTCAGCCCCCCCGCCAATAACGCCGGTGACTAGGAGGGTGGTCAGCATGGGGCGAGGGTAGCGCGGCGGGCAGCTGGTTGATTACCGCCGTCATGCTCCGCCATGTTGCAGATGCTGATCTGGTCGGCCATAACCGCCCAATAGGCAGGTTTGTGAGCATTTGGATCAGGGCATCAAAGTCCTGTTGAGCGAATGCTAGATCACAACGAAGGAAATTCGACATGCTGCCGAAGCCATTTAGACGGGCTATCTTCCTGACAAAGAAGGCAACCAAGGGAACTATCGGCAGAACACTTCCCACCGCGACCCTGAAAAAATGGCGTTTTTTGTACGCCAGCTTTCAGGCTAAACTCGGGAGGGATTATTTCCCGAGCAACGATGGCCTCGACAGGAAGCTTCTCCAGTATATCGGGGGTATAAAGAACGGCGTTTTCATAGAGGCCGGGGCCAACGACGGGCTGTCCCAGTCGAACACATGGCACCTCGAAAAACGGCTCGGATGGACGGGCTTGCTGGTCGAGCCAACTCCACACATCGCCAAAATGTGCAAGGCCTTCAGAGGCCGGTCCACCGTCGAGAACTGCGCTCTCGGTAGTTTCGAACAGGACGGCGACGAGCTGGAACTGCATTACGGTGGGCTTATGACCGTCGCGGACGGGGCGGACACATCCCATATGTTCGGTGGCAGTGCCGAGACGCATGCCAAGTCCGGCGCCTCCTGGACCGGCGACAAGCCCTACCGGTTCAAGAGCCAGATGAACTCGTTAACCGGGCTTCTGCTGAAGAACGGGATCAAACGCGCCGACCTCCTCTCACTCGATGTCGAGGGGTTCGAGGTTCAGGCCCTCCAAGGACTGGATGTGTCTCGAACGCCGGTCACCTACATTCTTGTCGAGACGTCCAACCTTGCTGCCGTCCGACTGGTCCTTGACCCAGATTACGATTATGTCACCAACCTGTCGCGGCACGATTACCTGTTCAAGCTGAAGGTAGCTTAAGAACGTTACTAGATCAGCGCCACGGATCGTGCATAATAGAGCAGATCATAGGCTTTCGCGTTCATCTGCGCGGCCGACTTAGCGGTGGCCCAGTTATGGTTCCGGCTCTGACTGCTCTCTTACCTTCCTCGGGATCGCGCTCCCAATTCCGACGAGATAGCCCAGTAAACTTGCGGTCTTGATGGACAGCGACGCTCCCCCGAACACCAGCGAGATTGCCAAGTACACCGCAATCATCACGAAAATTGCGACGTTCGAACCCCTCCGGCGCGTGAATGCTCCAGTGTAAAGCCAAAAACCGACTAGCATTCCCAAAGGGCCGAGGCAGCGCAGCATGTATAGGATGCCGCTGTCTCCTGCGAGATCTGGCGGTACCTTGCCAATCATAGTGGCTCCCAACCCAGTCGCTCCAAGAGTCTGAAACGTGATGCCTAACCGGAAAAAGGTGTCGCTGAACAACGCAGATGCGGCGCCGAAGTAGATGGCGGAAACCGCCGCGATTGCTACGGGAAGGGTCAACCATAGCACGATTGCCGGTAGGCGCGGACGCAACGTGAGAAGTACAACGCTGACCAATATTAGGACCGTGGAAATCCGAGAGTCAGACGCCAGCGCCAAGCATAGACAGGTTACTATGCCTAAGATGCGCACCAAGAACGAGCCGCGGTGCATGCCCGCGTAGTAGATAGACATCAGAACCGAGAAATAGCCGAGGGACAACGGCTCTAGAAACGCGCCAGACACGCGATGCTCTGTAAAGGAGAACTGTGACCCGCCCGCCCGATATGCGCCGGTGTAAAATCCGTCGTCGGATGACGCACTGGCTTTCTGGTTCGCAACCCACTCGCGAGTCGCTGAAAAGTATCCCGCTGGATCGAACAGGCTTACATAAACTGAAGGCCGCACCGCTTCTAAGAGCGCGGTGATGACAACGAATACGAGCAGGAAGCTCATCCATTTAGGGCGCACCGTCGCTGCCGACATTCCCAAGCCGATATAGATTGGGATCAAAAGGCTATCGTAGATCGACTTTAGGTTGAAGGGGTTAAAGACGTTTGTCACTATCGCTGACAGGAGGATAAAGCCCAGCGCAAACAGCGCCATCGGCCGAAATTTCGTTAGCGACATCAAGAATGCCGGCAGGGCTAACGCTGTGACCACCGCCTGCACCGCAATGACGGAATTCGTTGAGGCAGGAACACCACGCGCTCGCAGGAACGCAAGTATCAGATTTACGAACATTGAGACAAAGAGCAGCCCGAAGCAGAGGAACGGTCTCACCCCTCCACCGTCAGCAGCGATCAAACGGCTCTTTTTTCTCTTCACGGCCATGGCCATGCTACCCCAACACCTGTCACTGCCATTACGGCCTTGGTGAAAAATCGGCAGTCGGTCTAGCCCTCATGGTTGAAAGGAGTTAACTCTCCCTCGTGTCAACGTTGCTCCTGTCCATCTTCCATGCTCCGCTAGAAGCCTGCGTTTGTACCGCCGAGAGCTAGCCCGTTAACGAGAGTGGGCAAAAGCTGGGCCTGGTACAGATCCTGCGGAGAGCGGGCTAAGTACGACCAGACCGAGTGCGCTGAGTGCGTCGACGCGCGGATATGGTGACGTTTCGGCCGTAGACGATATCAGGGACGAGCTTCGCGCATAGTCGAGCATGTCGTAAGCGCGGCTAGAGATCTGCCCCTCGGTCAAGGCGCTCGACCAATTCACAAAACTGGCAATCTCGTTCGATCCGTAGGTGCCGCCAATATCCACATGCACGCTGCCGAGCGTGCGCTTGCGTTGCGGGTTCGCTACCGTCTTCGTGCCTGAAACGCCGGAACGCGTTATTTTCGTCGTCGCTCCATCTGGTCCGAAAACCGTGACCAGTCGCGACGAGGCGCCTTGCGATACAACGATCACGCCGAACGTACCCGGCACCCAACTGGCAGGGAGCGGACAGAATACCGTCCCACCGGATGCGGTCAGGTGCCTGATGTAATCGGTGCCGCCGTTGACCGACCATTGCAGCAGATCGCCGCCTACAGCAGTGCCACGGCCGTTTTGAGGGTCCCCCGGTTTCTCATCCTCGAGCTGCTTCAGGCGCCTCAGCTCGCCAACCCCGAGACCGCCGTACACCTTCTTCCAGCGGTAGAACGTCTGCTCCGCGATCCCCATCCGCCGGATGACTTCGGCCACCGGCGTGCCGGTTTCCGCCTGCTTCAGCGCGAAGGCAATCTGCTCGTCCGTGTACCTGGATATCTTCATTTCCAGCTCCTTGCCCGAAGGCTTCTGAAGGCCGGAAAACTCTCGCTCAAAATGGACTAAAAAACAGGGGGGGCGTCAGACCGCGCACATCGTCTTCGACAAGTGGACTTTGCTCGACATCAACCGCGCGCTCGCCGCGGCGGCACTGCGCCGCCGCTTCGACCTGGACGATCTCCTGCTGTTCGAGACGACCTTGGCGACGCATACCCCACCCGCGAGCTTCAGCCAGGCGATGGCAGCCGCGCGCCGACAGCTCGACGAGGGTGCCGAAGCGAGGTTCGAGATGGCGGTCGACGTCCGTCGAGCCCGCATGCAGCGGGTCAGGCCCCTCGCGGTAACGGTCGGCGGAGTCGACCCGCACGAGGGTGAACCGGTCCGTGTTACGGAGGCGTTGGAGGCGGCTCCGGCTCTTCCCGCTTTCGATGTGGAGATCGCTCAGAGTGCGGACACGCCCGGTGATCGCATCCGGCAGTGGCAGCGCAAGCTCCTCAACCTGACGACGAGCAATCGGCTGCTGCACGTACCGGACAGCGCCAAGGTGTTGAAGCTGATGTGTCCGGACCCCGGCGCTCTCGAGGATCTCCTCGCCTCGGGCCGGAAGGTCCGGGTGGTGCCGATGCCCGACTTGGAGACGGGCGGGCGGGACGCACGGCTGTTCGAGCAGCAGACGCAGACGAACTTGCGCGAGGAAGTGGCCAAAGCCGCCCTCGCACGCGGCGAGGCGCTATCGCTGCTCGGGAAGGACAAGCTCGACGCTCTGCTCATCGAACTGTTCCGCAAGACGGACTCGCTGCAGGACTGGTTCTTGATGGCGCAGACCCGAGGGACGGCCGCACTCGAACAGTTCATCCTGGACTCGATGCTTGCGGAGGAGGGAAAAGTGAAGGCCGCAGGCCTCTCCGCCGGCGGGCGCCGTCCGTTGCGTTACTGGCGTCCCCCCGGCACGATCGGTCGGGAAGCATCGGACGGTTTCGACACTAGTGACGGTGTCGGCGACGACGAGTGAAAGCACCGCCTCGGGTGACGGGAGATGGAACGGCGCCTTGTAGGTGCGGCAGCGCAGGGGGCCCGGATAAATCAGCATGGCCCTTAGCATCGGCGCGAGCCCGAGGATCACCAAGGACACGGTGCGCCGCCGGCAGATGCGAATCCGTTGGCGGCGCAGGCAAACGCATGTTGTTAGCTGACTTTCCGCGAGGAAAAGAATGGTCGGTATCGGCTGCATCCAGTGGATACCAGTGGGCATGTCATCTACGCCGGTGGCACGGGGCCGTCCGGTCGCTCATAGCGTGACTAGGTCCGGCCGAGGCTATCGCTTTCGGGATGCCGCAACAAGATTAGGCCGCGCATGCTGCGCCGGTTGGCGCAGAGCCCCTCGTCCCCTTTTTCACTCAGGAGATACAGATGGCAGATGCGTTCACATGGTCCACGGCTCTTCCGGTGATCTTCGGTTCGTCGGTGGTGAGTGCGTTGGTGACGCAGTTCGTCACGTCCTTTCGCGAACGCCGCTCGGCGAAGGGGGAAGTTGCCTATCTGGCTCTGCGGCTAGCTGCGAAATTCGAACGGTTCGCCGAAGACGCTGCAGGCGTGGTCGGTGACATCAAGGACTTCGCAGCGGGTGCAGAGGAGGGAGTGAACACGGAACTTCCCCAGATGCAGGCGCTACCCGATGAGAAGGAGCGTTGGCGGGATCTTGATGTCGCTCTCACCTCGAGGGTCCTGGCCTTCGACGAATACCGTCGGTCTCGGCAGGGTAGCATCGACCAGACCTGGCGGTACGGCGGCGACACCGAGGCGATCGATACCGCTCATGCCTATGCGATACTTCTCGGACTCAAAGCACTGAAGCTTTCAGGAGATCTCCGGTCGGCCTACGAACTGCCGCCGTTCGATACCCCATCGTTATGGCCAAAATTCCTGACCTCGCAGTTCGACGATCTGCCAGACCCATGGAAGACCGAGGCGTGAGGTGATCATACTTCTGACGTCCGCGCCGAAGTCGTACGTGCGGGATACGCCTCCGTTGGTAGGCCCGGATCAAGATTGGGCGGTAGAGGCGGGGTCGCCACGCCGTGAAGCGTTTCTCCCGCTGAACTTCCGGACATATAGGACAAGTGCGTTGACGGGGCGTGTAAAGTAGCAGGCGGCGGCTGCAATCCCCATCGTACCGGGACCGCAGCGCCATTGGCAGATCGGTAGGGTTCAGGCCGATCCACCGGCCTCCGACTGCCGCCAGGCGTCGAACGATTCGCGCGCTTTGTTCGTCAGCATTCCAGAGAACGCCTCCGGGTTTGCGGCGTATAGCGCGTGCCGCATGACGGTGAATGCATTGAAGCGGTCGCCCCTGCCGGTATCCAGGAAGTGAGTACGGTATCTCCTCACCACGACGATGGTGGTCAGGAGATACCGATTGAACTTGCCACGGCTGATTCTGGGTTCCCGTTCGACAACTTCTGCCGTGAATCCATCGACCTGCTTCGGTTCGAACTCCTCGTCCGGAAAGAAGTGCCGAGCGATCCTGAGTAGCTTGAACGCGTCCAAGGGAGCGTACTGACGCCGAGCGACCTCATCAGTCTCGCTTTCCTCCTTCGGCGCGGGCTGGCCCGGGGTATCCCCAAGCGCGTCGGCGGCGGGCTCAGGCTCCGCGCGAGCCTTCTCCAACTGACGATCGGTCTCGTCACGGACCTGCCGGAACTCCCGATCGGCGAGTTCGAACAAGGCGGCGAGGGTGTTGATGCGCCGCCGCAGGGAAGGCGGGATAGAACGCTTGTATTTGATCTTGTGATCAAGAGTGCTCCATGAATCCTGCACGATTGTACGGATCTGCAACTCGAACCGGTAGGGGGCGAAGAGCTCGTACTCGGGCATCTGGGCCCGGTCCGGCTTGAGTTGCAGGTCGAGATGCAGGCCCATGTAACCGAACGCGTTCTCCGTACCCTCAATCTCGGCGGTCTTGTCGGTTATCTCGATCACTTGAAAATGAGGCCGGATGAGTTCGCCGACGGTCTCGATCTCGTCCTCGTACAGGCAGACCAGCCGTAGACCGATGAGGTCGGTTATGTGGTCCTTGATCTCGTAGGGCACGCCTTCCCGTTCCAACGGTCCTTGGTACTTCCGCATGAACTTCTTGATCGACTCCTCGCGGTCCTTGATCCGTCCGGTGGCTGCGGCAACCGTGATGTCGGCGTGTGCCAGGAGGGAGCTCAGTAGAGTGAGGAAGGCGACCTTCGCCTGTTCCAGACGCTGCGCGTGTTCATCGTAGTAGTTACGAAACGAGGCCTTCTCGGTCTCGAAATCCAACGTCGGCATGTCAATAACCTCTCCGGAGCATCAAAGCCGGGGAAGCGCCGAGATGGAAGCTGTTTTACCCAACGCGTCGATCATTCACGTCTTCACGAGCGATTGGACCGCTGTGGACGGGCTGTCGTTCGATCGTGCTGCCGAATGCTATTTTGCGACGGGGCCGGATTTGCACGTTGACGGCGGATATCTTTACGGATCGAGGAACCGCCACCGATACCAGGCCTGACGTCCTCGTCTGGTTTCGAAGCAGATGACTTCAATCTGGCGCGATGAGCGACGGTTCAGTTGGCGGCGTTCGACTCCGTCAATGCTGACCAGCGGCGAGCCCCGAAACGCTACGATGCGACTCAAGCGATCGCCGGTCCTGCACGACCTTGCGGGTTCGACCAAGTTCGACCTCGCTTCCTGAGCATCACCGCATGGTGAGGTCACACCGGCCGCTCTGTCACGTGCCTATTTCAACAACTGAAAGCTGCAATAAGGTTGCAAAAGGGCAGGGTTAGCTAGCGCCCACAACAAGACGGGGAATTGGTGGGCCCGGCAGGAATCGAACCCGCAACCTAGCCGTTATGAGCGGCCAGCTCTAACCGTTGAGCTACAGGCCCCACCGTCGCCTGCGTTAGCGCAAGCGATCATCCCGCAAAAGAGCGCAAAGCAAAACGACAAAGAAAAAGGGCGCTCCCGAAGGAACGCCCTTTCCGACACCAATACTCTATCGAGCGCGAACGCCCGACAGGGTCTTAGTTCATGTTGTCGGTCTTCTCGTCGGCAACGTCACGGACGTTGTCGGCAGCTGCGTTCATGTTGTCGGCAGCGTTCTCGAGCACGTCGGTCGCCATTGCGTTCGAGGTGTTGTCCGCCATTGCGTCCATGTTGTCAGCCTGCATCTCCATGTTGTCAGCCAGCATGTCCGCGTTGTTCTCAACTGCGGCGGCTTCTGGCGACTTCGTGCAGGCTGCGACGGACATCAGGCCGGCGGCAGCAGCGATCAGAACGATCTTCTTCATTCGAATGCTCCCAAGCATAGTTTCACTCGCGGCCGACCCGATTGCCGTCGCGAAGTCTCGTCAAATAGCGGACCCCGGCGGGGGGTCAATCCGCTAAATTCATCTGTCCGCAAGGTTTGCGGCAGAACGATGACGGATCGGTTGCTGCAATTCGTCACTTCTGAGGCACGATCGAGCCGATTTCTTCGGGTGCATTGGCCACTGTCGCGATCATCGCGGTCCACGCCGCGACGTTCTGGCGAAGCTGTTCGGGATCGATCCGATCGAGCGTATCCTCGGGCGTGTGGTGATAGTCGAAGTAGCGCAGACCCGATTGGTTGAGGTCGATACCGGCCACCCCTGTGGCGATCGTCGGGCCGACATCGGTGCCACCATGCGGGGCGTCGGCACCGCGGATTATCCCAAGCGGCGCGAGCGCGACGGCCAGGCGATCGACGACCGGCTTGGCAGCGTCGGGCAGGCTGCTTTCGAACCGCCAGACGCGATCGGCGCCGAAGTCCGATTCCGCGGCGGTCGCGTGACGCTCGCCGGCATGCGCCTTGGCGTAGGCAAGCCCGCCAAACCCACCGCTCTCCTCGTCGCCGAACCAAACGACGCGGATCGTGCGGCGTGGCCGCTGGCCGCTGTCCATCACGATCTTGGCGGCGGCCGCGGTGATCGCGATGCCCGCGCCGTCGTCGATCGCGCCGGTCCCGAGATCCCAGCTGTCGAGGTGCCCGCCGACCAGCACGATGCCCGCCTTGGGATCGGTACCGGGAACTTCGGCGACGACGTTGCCGGAGTCGCGCATACCGACCTGTTTGTCGTCCAGCACCAGCTTCAGCGTCACGGGCTTGCCCAGCTTTACCAGCCGCTCGACATGCTCCGCGTCCGCCACAGACAGCGCCGCCGCGGGGATCGGCGTCACGCCCGCATCGAAATTGGTGTTGCCCGCGTGCGGCCCGCGGCCGTGATCGGTGCCGATCGACCGGATCACGATCGCCGCCGCGCCCTTTTTGGCGGCGACGTTCGGCCCCACGAAGCGCGCGGTGCCTTGCGAGCCATAGCTCGACCCGTCCTGGGTCGGTTGCATCGCGTTCGAGACGAACGCGATCTTGCCTTTCAGGCTGCCGTCGGCGGCGAGCGCCAGATCATTGTAGGTCGGGAAATACACGATCGGCAGCGTCAGCCCGCCCGGTGGCGTCGCGCCCGAATTGCCGAGGCCGACCAGATGCAGTTTCTGCGCATAGGGTGCGACCAGTTCGCCAGTCTCCGTTCCGCGCGACCAGACGGGCAACTCGTATGTCTCGACCCGGACGTTCTTGAACCCGAGCGCCTTCAGCTTGGCGACCGACCAGACACGCGCGCGCGCCTCCGCCTCCGTGCCGGTCATGCGCGGGCCGACCTCGGTCGTGATCCCCTCGACGATCGTGTAAGCAGTGTCGTCGGTCAGCGCCTTGTCGCGCAGCGCGGCGACCTTCGCGTCGACGGCGGTCGGCGGGGCCGCGGTACGCTGCGCTGCAAGAGGAGAGGTGAGGGCGGAAGCGGCCAGCGCCGCGAGCAGGGTGCGTTTCATCATGGGCGCAGCGTATGTCGGCTCTCCCGGTTTGCCAACGGCTCGCCGCATCGCTATCTGCGCACGTCAAATCCCGCCCTTATTCAGAACGGAGCTCGGCACCCACATGGCCGTCCAGTATACCTACGTCATGAAGGGTCTGTCGAAGACCTTCCCCGGTGCCAACAAGCCCGTTCTCAACAACATCCACCTCCAGTTCATTCCGTCGGCGAAGATCGCGATCATCGGGCCCAACGGCTCGGGCAAGTCGACGCTGATGAAGATCATGGCCGGCATGGATCCCGATTTCACCGGCGAGGCCTGGGCGGCGGAAGGCGTCAATGTCGGCTATCTCGCGCAGGAGCCGCAGCTCGATCCGACCAAGGACGTGATGGGCAACGTCAAGGACGGCGTGCGCCCGGTCGCGGATCTCGTTGACCGGTTCAACGCGATCTCGGCCGAGATGGGCGATCCGCAGGACAACACCGATTTCGACGCGCTGATGGAGGAGATGGGCGAGCTTCAGGCCAAGATCGACGCGGTCGACGGCTGGGCGCTCGACAGTCAGCTCGAACAGGCGATGGAGGCACTGCGCTGCCCGCCGGGCGATGCGTCGGTGGTGAACCTGTCAGGCGGCGAGAAGCGTCGCGTCGCGCTGTGCAAGCTGCTGCTGGAGAAGCCGCAGATTCTGCTGCTCGATGAGCCGACCAACCATCTCGACGCCGAAAGCGTGTCGTGGCTCGAGAACTACCTGAAGGAATATACCGGCAACGTCATCCTCGTGACGCATGACCGCTACTTCCTCGACAACGTCGTCAACTGGGTGCTCGAGCTCGATCGCGGCCGCTACTACACGTACGAGTCCAACTATTCGGGCTATCTGGAGAAGAAGGCGCAGCGCCTCAGCCAGGAAGAGCGCGAAGAGGCCGGCAAGCAGAAGGCGATCGCCGATGAGCTGGCGTGGATGCGCCAGACCCCCAAGGCCCGTCAGACCAAGTCGAAGGCGCGTATCCGCGCGTTCGACGAGTTGATGGAGAAACAGGAGAACCGCGTCGCCGGCAAGGCTGCGATCCTGATCCAGCTGCCCGCGCGTCTCGGCGGCAAGGTGATCGAGGCGAAGGGCCTGACCAAGTCGTACGGCGACAAGCTGCTGTTCGACGGTCTCGACTTCACGCTGCCCCCGGGCGGCATCGTCGGCGTGATCGGCCCCAACGGTGCGGGCAAGTCGACTTTGTTCAAGCTCATCACCGGCCAGGAAACGCCGGACACGGGCACGATCGAGGTCGGCTCGACCGTCAAGCTCGGCTATGTCGACCAGAGCCGCGACGATCTCGATCCGAACAAGAACGTCTGGCAGGAAATCTCCGACGAGCTCGAGATTTTCCGCTTCGGCAAGCAGGAGATGGGCACGCGGGCGTATGTCGGCGCGTTCAACTTCCGCGGGCCCGACCAGCAGAAGAAGGTCGGCCAGCTTTCGGGCGGCGAACGCAACCGCGTCCACATGGCCAAGATGCTCAAGGAGGGTGGCAACGTCCTCCTGCTCGATGAGCCGACCAACGATCTCGACGTCGAGACGCTACGTGCGCTCGAAGAGGCGCTGGAGACGTTCGCCGGGTGCGCGGTGGTCATCAGCCATGACCGCTTCTTCCTCGATCGCCTGGCGACGCACATCCTCGCGTTCGAGGGTGACAGCCATGTCGAGTGGTTCGAAGGCAATTACGCGTCGTACGAGGAGGACAAGCGCCGCCGCATGGGCGACGCCGCCGACCGCCCGACGCGTCTGGCGTATAAGAAGCTGACTCGCTGACCTGATGTTACGGGGGCTCGACGAGGAACTGGTCGCTCACAAATACGCGCATGTCGAGCGTGAGCGCCGGTTCCTTGTCGATCCTGCGCGCCGGCCCGATCTGGCCGGTGCGCCGCATATTCTGATCGAGGACCGGTATATCGACGGCACGCGGCTGAGGCTGCGACGCATGACCGATAGTGTGTCCGGGCGTATTGTTCTCAAGATCGGCAAGAAATACGACGTTGCCGATGTGTTGAGCAGGCCGACGGTTACGACCTATCTCGATCAGGGCGAGTATGACCTGCTGGCGAAGCTGCAGGCGCGATCGCTGAGCAAACGCCGGTATCCGGTAGGCGCGGGTTTTGGTATCGACGTGTTCGAAGGCGCGCTCTCCGGGCTCGAACTCTCGGAGATCGAGCAGCACGATGCGGCGACCTTGATGTCGGTCGTCATCCCCGAATGGGCCGTCGCGGAAGTAACGTATGATCCGCAGTTTCAGGGTGGGCGATTGAGCTTGCTGGACCCGGCAGGACTAGCGCGACTTCTTGCCAGTAATATCGAGTGAGTATGACCGTCATCGAGCAATCTCCCGGCGGCGATAGCCCACCTGGTGCCGGCGAGCTGGAATATCGGCTTCGCCAGCAGTCGATCCTGGCCGATTTCGGAATCGAGGCGCTGCGGGCGCGGGATTTGCAGCCGATGCTACAGCGCGCGACCGAGCTGTGCGGCGAGGGGATGCGGTCGCAATACTGCAAGTTCCTGGAGTATCGGCCGGAGCAGGATACGTTGCTGGTGCGTGCCGGCATCGGCTGGGAGCCGGGCGTCGTGGGATCGACGGAGATGCGGACCGATCTCGGCTCGCCTGCGGGGTTTGCGCTGGAGACCGGACAGCCGGTGATCTCGAACCATCTGGAAAACGAGCAACGTTTCCGGACGCCGGAGTTCATGGCGCGGCACAATATCCGCCGCGCGATCAACGTGCTGGTCGAGACGTCGGGCAAGCGCTTTGGCGTGCTCGAAGTCGACAGTTCCGACGAGGGCAAGTTCGAACCTGCCGACTTCGCCTTCATGCAGGGGTTCGCCAACCTCATCGGCGTCGCGATTGAGCGGCAGCAGGCGGAACAGCGGCTGAGCGACGCGATGGAGCATCAGGAATTGCTCACCCGCGAGGCGAGCCACCGCGTGAAGAACAGCCTGGCGCTGGTGTCGGCGATGCTCAACCTCCAGATGCAGGAGGATGACGATCCCCGGGTCCGGCGGCTGCTCGGCGATGCGCAGGCGCGGATCACCGCGATCGCGCAGACGCATGACCAGCTCTGGCGCGGCGACCAGGTCGGGATCGTCGCGCTGAACGATCTGGTCTGCGGAATCGCGACGGGGCTGGGAGAGCAATCGCTCAACCACCGCATCGACTGCGATATCGAGGCGATCCTGATCAGCGCGGACGTCGCGATCCCGATGGGGTTGCTGGTCACGGAGCTCGTCACCAACGCGATCAAATATGCGTATGGCGACGACGGCGGCGCGATCGCCGTCACGGTGCGCAGCGCGGAGGGGCGGATCGTGCTGACGGTGTCGGACGAAGGTGGCGGACTGCCGGACGATTTCGACCTGAAGACGGCATCGCGCCAGAGCCTCGGGATGCGGATGATCGGCAGCCTCGCGCGGCAGTTGCGCGGGACGGTGACGATCGAGAACGCCCCGGTCGGGACGTGCGCGACGCTCGACGTACCCGATCCGCGGGTCGACGCCGCGGGCTGACGACCCGAAGCGCGGGTCGAGGCTGAGCGTTAACAACCCGAAGCGCGGGTCGAGGCTGCGGGCTGACATCCGTTCTCCTGCGAACGCAGGAGTCCAGGGTTATTCAGCGCAGCGAATGTTATCCTGGGCTCCTGCGTTCGCAGGAGAACGGTGGCTTACGCCGCGACCGAGTCCGCTCTGGTCGCCATCCACGCTTCAGCCTTCATCAGCGCGGGGGCGTCGTCGACGTCGATCCAGTCGATGTCGCTGCACTCCACGATCCGAGCGAGACCTTGCGCGGCGAGCAGGCGGACGCCTTCGGTCAGCGACGGGCTGGCGAGCGTCGCTAGCGCCTCCGGCAGCGCGGGGCCGATCGCGAAGATCCCCGTATCGTAGCAGTCGTGCGGTTCGAGGCCTTTGCCGATCGCGACGATGCGGTCGCCAACGGTCGCGACACAGGTCACGTCCTCCGGGTCGACCCAGTCATGCCCCAGGCGTCGGTCGATACCGAGGCGAAGTCCACCGCCAGCGCCGGCCTTCGCCATGCGCGCGTAGAGTTCGGGGCTGACGAGGTGATCGCACATCGCGAGCACCGCTTCGCTGCCAGCGAGCGCCTCGCGCGCCGCGAGGACCGAAACGCCGTTGGGTTCGCGGTGGTCGGCGAGCACTGTCTCGACCGCCAACGGCCAGCGCCGGCTTGCCAGATACGCTTCGATCGCCTCGCGACCGTAGCTGACCGTCACGATCGCGCGCTTGAAACCGGCTTCCGCCAACCCTTCGAGCGCGTGGGCGATCAAAGGCCGCCCTGCCACAGGGCAGAGCGGCTTGTACGGGGCGGAGGTGCGAAGGCGGCTGCCTTCCCCGGCGGCGAGGAGGACAGCCGTGTCGATCATGTCAGGCGGCCTTGATGAACCGCTCGACTTCGATCTGCGCGAGATCGTCGGTCATCTGCGTGCGCGGGTGCTTGCAGAAATAGGCCGACGCAGGGTCGATGACGCCGGCGATGCCGCGATCCTTGGCGATCTTGGCGCAACGGATCATGTCGATCGCGACGCCCGCCGAGTTGGGGCTGTCCTCGACCGAAAGGCGAAGCTCGAGGTTCATCGGCACGCCGCCGAACAGCTGGCCTTCCATGCGCAGGAAGCAGACCTTGTTGTCGTTCTGCCAGGGCACGTAATCCGACGGGCCGATATGGACATTGTCGTCGTCCATCCGCTCCGCCGCAACCGACTGCACCGCTTCGGTTTTCGAGATCTTCTTCGATTCGAGACGACGATGGTTCGACATGTTGAGGAAGTCGGTGTTGCCGCCGGTGTTGAGCTGGTAGGTGCGATCCAGCTTCACGCCGCGCTTGGCGAACAGGTCGGTCAGCACGCGGTGGACGATCGTCGCACCTAGCTGCGCCTTGATGTCGTCGCCGATGATCGCGACGCCCGCGTCTTCGAACTTCTTCGCCCAGACGGGGTTCGAGGCGATGAACACGGGGATGTTGTTGACGAACGCAACGCCCGCCTCGATCGCGCAGTCGGCGTAGAATTCGGTGGCTTGCTGCGAACCGACCGGCAGATAGTTCATCAGCACGTCGGCGCCCGACGCCTTCAGGTCGGCGATGACCTCTTCACGCGTCGGCTCGGCGGCATCCGACATCAGGAACGTGCGGTCGTCCTTGAAGTCGGCCATGTGGTCGGCGACGCCGTCGAGCTTCTTGCCCATCTTCACGATGGTGCCGGTGTTTCCGACGTTCGGTGCGAACACCGCGGTGCAGTTGGGCTTGGCGAAGATCGCCTCGGCGACGTCCTTGCCGACCTTGCGACGATCGACGTCCCAGGCCGCGACGACCTTGATGTCGCTCGGCTTGTAGCCACCCATGTCGAAATGCATCAGGCCAACCTGGTCGTTTGCCCCCTCGCGATAATGCTCGAGGCCCTGGACGAGCGAGCTCGCGCAGTTGCCGATGCCGACCACGGCGATCCGAATGCTATTCATTACTGACCCTGTTCCTTACGATAGATGCATACGCGACGCGGTCTTTGGTCGCGTCGCGGAGGTATTACGAACGAAAGCCCGTTCGACACGACGGTGCCAGACGAGCCCGACGATGGCGACGAGCGTCAAAGGGACGATCTCGAACCACCAGAAGATGCGTGGGTTGCCCACGAAGCAGGCGACGAAGATCGCCCATACCCGGACATTCGCGGTAAGCAAGGCCATGAAGCGCAAAGGCGCGACGGCGCGGGCACCGTACAAGACGCCAAGTGCAACCGGATCGGCCGACTGGCCCAGCGTGCGCTCGAACGGCATGGCGATCCGGTCGATGCTGCCGGCAACACCGTCGTAGAAACGGACCAGCGCGTTGCCGGTTGGGACGGGGGGCGCTTCGAGCGCCACGCCCTTGACGCGACGATGGAAGCGGGATCGCTCGCCTTCGTACATGTTCGATTGCACCGCGTGTGCGCCACCGGCAGCCAACGCGAGGATCCAGCCCTCGGGCGTGTCGATCGTCAGCGCGAGCGAGATGTAGATCAGCGCGAAAACACCGTGATCGCACAACCCATCGAGCATCCGACCGAGCGGGCTCGCGGTCTTGGTCGCGCGTGCGACCATGCCGTCGAGTCCATCGGCGATCAGCCACCCCATCGACAGTGCGAGGCCGACCAGCGCAAGCGCCCAATTGGCCCACTGCGTATAGGCGAGCGCAGCCGCTCCGCCGAGGCAGAGCCCGGCTACCGATACAGAATTCGCCGAAATTCCACCCGCCAGCGCAAGCGGAAGCAACGCGCGACCCGCCGGGTGTATCAGCCAAAGATTGGATGGGATCTCGATCCGGCGATCGCGCGATCCATCCGGTGGAGCCACTGTCATAGGATTTTCATAATGCGCCTGATAGGCGCTTTATGCAAGATGGCGTGGCGAACCTTAAGGAACGCTTGACCGCAATTCTTCGATCCAAACGGTTGCAATTCCGTCCGAAGGCGCGCGCCAATCGCCGCGCGGCGACAGCGCGCCGCCGGCCGAGACCTTTGGTCCGTTGGGCATGGCCGACCGCTTGAACTGGCTGGTCGTGAAGAACCGGACCAGGAATTTCTCCAGCCAAGTCCGTATCGTCGGCAGGTCGTATGCGACCCTCGCATCGCGTGGCAGGTCCTCCGGCCAGTCGCCGACGCTCGCGTCACGCCATGCGTGCCACGCGAGAAAAGCGATCTTCGACGGCGCCAGCCCGTGGCGGATCACGTAGTGCGCGAAGAAATCGTTCAGCGCATACGGCCCGATCATCGATTCGGTGCTCTGCAACGCGCCGTCCGCCCCCGGCGGGACCAGTTCGGGAGAAATCTCCTGCGCGAGGATCGTCGAGAGGATCGCGTCGGTCGCTGCGTCATACTGGTCGGTGCGGATACACCAGCGGATTAGGAACTGGATCAGTGTCTTCGGCACGCCGGCGTTGACCGCATAATGGCTCATCTGGTCGCCGACGCCGTAGGTGCACCAGCCGAGCGCCATCTCGCTGAGGTCGCCGGTGCCCAGCACGATCCCGCGCCGCTGGTTGGCGAGACGGAAGAGATAGTCGGTGCGCAGCCCTGCCTGCACGTTCTCGAAGGTGATGTCGTAGACTGGCTCGCCGTCGCTGAAGGGGTGGCCGATGTCTTCGAGCATGCGTGTGGCGGCTGGGCGGATGTCGATCTCTTCCGCGGTGATGCCCAACGCGCGCATCAGCGCCCAGGCGTTCGCCTTCGTGCCTTCGCCGGTCGCGAATCCGGGCATGGTGAAACCGAGGATCGCGCTGCGGGGCCGTCCGAGCCGGTCCATCGCCTTCGCCGCGACGATCAGCGCGTGCGTCGAATCGAGCCCGCCCGATACGCCGATCACGATCGTCTCGGCATGCGCGGACACGAGCCGCTTCGACAGCGCCTCCACTTGGATGTTGAACGCCTCATAGCAGTCGTCGTCGCGGCGCGCGGGATCGTTGGGCACGAACGGGAAGCGACGGATGGCGCACTCCAGTCCGCCGTCTTCGCGCACGGGGGCGTGATCGAACGCGATCCGGCGGAATCGCGTCTCGGGGTTGCCAGCAAACACCGCCGCGTCGTTGAACGTCCCGAACCTTAGCCGCTCCTGGACGATCCGCTCGCAGTCAACGTCCGCGACGACCATCTCGGGCTCGGTGGTGAACCGCCTCGATCCCGCCAGCTGCTCGCCGAGCTCGTGGATCAGCCCCTGGCCGTCCCACGCGACTTCGGTCGTGCTCTCGCCGGGCCCGGCGGCGGAATAGACATAGGCGCACACTGCGCGCGCCGATTGCGCCGCCGCCAGCATCGCCCGCTCGCGCGCCTTGCCGATGACGATGTTCGAGGCCGACAGATTGCAGCAGATCAACGCCCCCGCCAGCGCCCCCGCGGTCGAGGGCGGGGTAGGGGCCCAGTAATCCTCGCAGATCTCGGCATGGAACACGAACCCGGGCAGGTCGCGCGCGGCGAAGATCAGGTCGGTCCCGAACGGCACCTCTTCGCCGCCCAGTTGGATCGTCAGGCCGGTCAGGCCAGCCCCGCTGGCGAACCAGCGCTTTTCGTAGAATTCGCGATAGTTCGGCAGGAACGTCTTCGGCACGACGCCCAGTATTCTGCCGCCCGCGATCGCCAGCGCGCAATTATACAGCCGCCCGTTGCGCACCAACGCCGCCCCGACGAGCAACACCGACCGAAACTCGGCGCTGGCCGCCACGACCGCGGCGATCGCCGCCACAGTCGCGCGCTGCTGCGCGGTCTGCAGATGCAGATCGTCGATCGCGTAGGAGGTGAGGTTCAGCTCGGGAAACACGACGAGGTCGACGCCACGCGCGTCCGCCTCGCGCGCCAACGCGATCGTGGCTGCTGCGTTCGCCGCCGTATCGCCGACAGAAGCCCGCGGGGTGGCAGCGGCAACCCGGATCAGCCCGTGAGTATGGATCGCGTAGAATGGATGCGTCATCCCGCACCGATAAACACCAAGACCGGATCACGCTACCGGCTTGCACGGCAGGCAGGGGGCGCAATGTCCGGCTGGAGTGGTTAGCGGCAGCGAGCTTTGCGGCGTAATCGACAAATGCTGGGATCGGCGGTGGATGGGGAATATGCTAAGATCTACCAACGGCTAGCGAGCGAGGCACCGAATGCCAATAAAGGATCTTAGCGGTCCGCCACTTCTCACGGCGGAAGAACGGGCTCTGATCATCGAAATGCACAGGCGCTTGGGTATGCCGTTACCGAAGCGTCCTGGATTTCGCGACGGTGGAGGGCTTGAGCCAGCGCCCACTCCGTCCGGCCCGACGCCGCGCCCCATGGCAGGCGGCGCAGCAGCGGTCCCCGAATGACTGCTTCGCACCACGTTCGATAGCGTTTTAGCGTCACCATTCGGCCTAAGCGGTCGGGGACATCGCTGTACGGTATCGCCCGCGTGACTCGCAGAGCGTATCCGCACGGTTGATGCTGGAACCGGATAAGTGGCTTACTCCAGGAGATAATCTTTGACGATTACGATGTTCGGCATCAAGAATTGCGACACGATCAAGAAGGCGCGGACGTGGCTGGACGAGCACCGCGTCGCCTATGCGTTCCACGACTACAAGGCTGCCGGGATCGACGCCGCGCATCTGCACGACTGGATCGGCCGGGTTGGTTGGGAGCTATTGCTCAACCGCGCGGGCACGACGTTCCGCAAGCTTCCGGAGGCGGATCGCGCGGATCTCGATGCGGACAAGGCCGTCGCGCTGATGCTGGCACAGCCTTCGATGATCAAGCGACCGGTGCTCGATACCGGCGAGACGCTGCTGGTCGGGTTCAAGCCGGAGCGGTATGAGGCGGCGGGGCTGGGGAGCGTCTGATGGAGACTAGCATGCCTGTCGCAACATGGAATGGCCAAGAGATCGCGCGCTCGGACGATACCGTCGTGGTCGAAGGCAATCACTATTTTCCCGCGGACAGCATCGATGCGGCGGTGCTGGAGGATAGCGCGACGCATTCGAACTGCCCGTGGAAGGGAGTCGCCAGCTACAAGACGCTGGTCGTCGACGGGAAACGGAACGTCGATGCGGTCTGGTATTACCCCGATCCCAAGTCGGCGGCGGCCGAGATCAAGGATCGATACGCGTTCTGGAAGGGTGTGACGGTCGGCTGAAGCTGGCCGAGCCACCTAGCATGCTTGCCGGCTAGAGGGGAGGTGGCGCCGTTGCCGACGGAGGGGAGAAACAGGCGTTGTCCTGTCCTCCCACTCCAACTGGCGCGTACCGATTACCTCCTCCCTGGAGGGGGAGGATCGACACGCCCGGCTCAGATCGCGCCGGAGAATGTGTCACACTGCTGCGGATCGCCGCTGTCCAGCCCACGCTTGAGCCACGACTGGCGCTGTGCCGACGTCCCGTGTGTGAAGCTGTCCGGTACCACACGGCCCTGCGACTGCTTCTGCAACGTGTCGTCGCCGATCGCCTGCGCCGCGGTCATCCCTTCCTGGATATCACCCGCTTCGAGCCGCGATCGGTTCGCCGCCGCCCAGACGCCGGCATAGCAGTCCGCCTGCAGTTCAAGCCGCACCGACAATGCGTTGCCTTCGGTCTCGCTTGCCTGGCGCTGCGCTTGCTGGACCTGCGCATTGGTGCCGAGCAGCTTCTGGATGTGATGGCCGAACTCGTGCGCGATCACATAGTCCTGCGCGAAATCGCCCTCTGCCTTGAACCGCGTCGACAGCTCGTTGAAGAAGCTGGTGTCGAGATAGATGCCCTGGTCGGTCGGGCAATAGAACGGCCCCATGGCCGATTGCGCCGCGCCGCAGCCCGAACGACCATTGCCGTCAAAGAAGACGAGTTTGGGCGCTTCGAAGCGCTGCCCGTTTTTCTGGAAGATCGCCTCCCACGTAGTGTCAGCCGAACTGAACGCGTTGCAGGCGGCCTTGCTCTCCGGCGTCAGGTTGCAGCTCGAGGCGGTATCCGTGCCGGACCGCGGCGCTCCGCTCTGCGTGGTCGGCGCGGAGGATTGCCCCCCGCCGAGCAGGCCGCCGAGGCCGCCCATGCCGCCGAACACTGCCATCAGGATCAGCACGACGACGATACCACCACAGCCAAAGCGGCTGCCGATCATAGGCAACAGCCCCATCAGCAGGCCACCGCCGCCGCCGCCAAAGCCGCCTCCGCCACCGCCCGAGCCGCGCTGGTCCTCGACGTTGATGTTCGGATCGTAATCGTCGAGCCGCATGAATATGCCCCTTTTCGGTTCTGCTTGGGAACGAAATGCGCAAGGTGGCGCTAGAGTTGCAAAGCCGCGTCGCCTGCGGCGCGATAGGCGTGAGGAGTGTGCATGTTCCTGAAGGGCAAGACTGCGGTCATCACCGGATCCACTTCCGGCATCGGCCTTGCTTACGCCAAGGCTTTCGCTGCCGAGGGCGCTGCGGTGATGCTCAACGGGTTCGGCGACGCGGACGCGATTGAGGTTGAACGGGCGGCGTTGGCACAGTCCAGCGGCGCGGCGGCGCTCTACGATCCCGCAGACATGACCAGGCCCGAAGAGATCGCCGCGATGGTCGAGCGGGCGGCGCGTGAAACCGGCAGCGTCGATATCGTCGTCAACAACGCAGGGATCCAGCATGTTGCGGGGATCGCCGAGTTCCCCATCGACAAGTTTGACGCGATCATCGCGATCAACCTGTCCTCGGCTTGGCACATGATGCGTGCCGCCGTGCCGTACATGCGGGCGAAGGGCTGGGGTCGGATCATCTCGACCGCGTCGGCGCACTCGCTCGTCGCGAGCCCCAACAAGTCCGCCTACGTCATGGCCAAGCACGCGATCGCCGGCCTTACCAAGACGATCGCGCTGGAGACCGCGACCGACGGCATCACCGTCAACTGCATCTCGCCAGGCTATGTCTGGACGCCGCTGGTCGAGAATCAGATTCCCGATACGATGGCGGCGCGCGGCATGACGCGCGACCAGGTGATGAACGACGTCCTGCTCGCCGCGCAACCGACCAAGGCGTTCGTCACGCCCGAACAGGTCGCGGCGTTCGCCCTGTTCCTGTGTCGCGAGGAGGCCAAGGCGATTACCGGCGCGAACCTGTCGATGGACGGCGGCTGGACGGCCGCATGAGTCGAGCGGTCTGCGCGAGAATGTGATTGTCGTACAGCATCTTAGGGGGCTAGCTTCGGATATGGACATCAAGTCGACGACGAAGCGGACATGGTTGGCCACTGGGGCCTGTATCGTGCTGGCCGGGTGTGGCGCGAGCGCGTCGCGTGCCGCCGTGGTGGGCGCTGGCGCGGGATCCCCGCTCGATACCGACCGCGACACCGATTGGCGGCGGGTCGCGACGGTGGCGGACCGTGCCCGGCTGCGGGGATGGCGCGGGGCATGGGTCGACGCGCTGGCCCAGGTGGATCGGCACGAGCTGGCGACCGACCCGATCTTGTTCGATCCCGACCACGCACTTGCCGACGCGCTGCCGCCCGAGGGCAGTTATCGATGCCGCACCTTCAAGCTCGGCGCACGCGGCGGCGTCGGCCCGACCTATAGTGCCTCGGCGTGGTTCGCCTGCCGGATCGACTCGAGCGGTGGCACCGACGTCATCAGCTTGGTCAAGGTCGATGGGTCGCAGCGTCCGGTCGGCACGGTCTTCGCCGACACCGCCTCCCGCGCCGTGTTCCTCGGAACGATGGAGCTCGGCGATGAAAAGCGGCCGATGCGCTACGGCCGCGACGCCAATCGCGACATGGCCGGGCTGATCGAGAGGATCGGCACGCAGCGTTGGCGCGTCGTGCTGCCATATCCGCGGTTCGAGTCGGTGCTGGACGTCGTCGAACTCGTACCCGCGGCTTAGTGGACGGGCGCCAACGCAGCGGTGGCTACAACCGCTGCTGAATTTGCCCCGGTAGCACGAGTCGGGAGGAGTGGTGGCAGGCTCGCGAGGTACGCCTTCCCGTGCAGCCCGACCGGCGTGACACGCCCGATGTTCTCGGCCTGGACCGCCTTCAGGTAGGAGCGCGGTTTTTTCATCAGTTTCGGCTGATCCAGCCCGGTCAATCCGACGATCCGCGCGGCTTCCTTCACGAACGTCACGCAATTGTGCTCGGACAGGCGGTAGACGCTGTCGGGCTTGCCCTCGCTCCAAGCGTCGACGAGTCGCAGAACCGCACGATACTGCGTGTCGCTCATCACGACCGAGAATTGCGCATCGCTGCCGGCGACATAGCCTGGTTTCGCGATGTCGAGCTTGCCCGCGACCGGCCCCATCAACAGCGCGGGCGAAACGGTCTTCGCGGTGAAACCCGCGTTCGTATCGACCGGGGTGCCGCCCGCATCGGGCATCCCGCGTAACGTGAAGAACGCGTGCGGGAAGCTGTTGCCGAGTTCGTGGCTCCAGAAAGTGATCGTCACTGCCGCGTGCGCGGGCAGCGCGACTCCGCAGCACAAAGACAACAGGGCGAGCATGCGGATCAAGGATCTCATCATTCGATGCTATCTTCGAATTGTCAGCCTTACCAGCGAGATGCGTCTGATATGGATCAGTGCTGCGGGGTAGTTTCGTCGGTCGCCGCAGGGGGCGAAGCGGACTAGGCCAGCGTGGCATCCTCGCGCTTCTCCGGCCGGATATAGATGGACGACAGCATCGGGACCGCGGCGCGCAATTCGGCTTCCATCGCCTCGATCATCGTTTCGCCGTCGCCCATCGTCACCGAATCGTCGAAGTCGGCGCTGATCGCTGCAAAGATACTCTCGGGCGCGGTGTGGATCGTGCGGACATGGTTGACCGAGACGATCGCGGGATGCGCCGCAACGATCGTGCGGATCGTCGCGATAACTGCCGGGTCGGCCCGCTCGCCGATCAGGAGGCCCTTCGATTCGCGCGCCAGCAGCACCGCGACCAGCGCGAGGATCAGGCCGATCGCGATCGAGGCGGCGCCATCGATCCGCGGGTCGTTGAACGCATGGCTGGCCCAGATCCCGATCCCGGCGATGAGGAGACCCGCCAGCGCCGCGGAATCCTCGAACAGCACGATGAAGCCTGCCGGATCCTTCGACCGGTGGATCGCCGCCCACCAGCCCATATCGCCCTTGGACTTCGCGAACTCGCGAACCGCGATCGTCCAGCTGCTTCCTTCCAGCGCGAACGATATCGCAAGAACCACGTAGTTTATGGTCGGGCTGGTGAGTGGTTCGGGCTCCTGGATATGCCGCCAGCCCTCGAAGATCGATACGCCCGCGCCGATCGCGAAGATCAGGATCGCGACGACGAACGCCCAGAAGTAGAGTTCGCGGCCATAGCCGAACGGATGGGCCTCGTCGGCCGGGCGTTTGGCCTTGCGCTGGCCATAGAGCAGTAGGATTTGGTTGCCGCTGTCGACCACCGAGTGGAAGCCTTCGGTCAGCATCGACGACGATCCGGTCATCCCGGCCGCGACGAATTTGGCGACGCCGATCCCGAGATTGGCGGCGAGGGCGCCGTAGAGGACGATGTCGTCCTTGATGCGAGCGGTCAGTGTCTTGGCCATGGCGCCGTCCTACACGAGGGGGCGAGGTTGGAAAGGGTAGGCTTAGCAGCGGGTTGGGACGCGTCGACGGGCGTGAGGTTCGTGGGATCGCCGGTAAGTAGCGGAGCGCGCGCGGCACCGTCCTGAAAAACAGGAATACCCGCCGATGGACGCGCCATCGGCAGGTACCTTTCCTCCCCAGGAAACTGTTTGAAGCGGTTTAGCCGAGTCGGCCCAGGCGGTGGTACAGCGCACTCATCCGCGTCAGCCGCTCGTCGTCGATCGAGGTCTTGCTGATCATCTCGCCGAGCACTTCCTTCATCAGCGCGAAATCATTGGTCGAGAAGACGGCGCGGGCACGGGGTTGTTCGGTCGTCGTCTGCATGGCTTGCCTCCTTCGATGGTGAGATGTCTTGTCTCTCTCTTTACAGGGCGCTGTTTCGAGAGAGGCGATGCGCATTCAATACCGGGCAGAGGCGGTGCACTGGAATGCTTGACGGCAGTGCTGTGGGGTCGCGCTGTCCGGCGTCCTTGTCTTGTCCCTGTCGATCTGTAAATATCGTGACAGGAGGGTTTGCGATGGCGGAACGTAAATTGCTGGCGGGGCACGCGATCCGCCGCCTGCGGCGCGGGGCGGGGCTGACACAAGCGGCGATGGCGGACATGCTTGCGATCAGCCCGAGCTATCTCAACCTCGTCGAGCGCAATCAGCGGCCGATCTCGGCAACGTTGCTGATCAAACTCGCCGAAAGCTTCGACTTCGACCCGCGCTCGCTGACCGCAGCCGAACCTGGCGGCGGCGCTGATGCGATTCGCCGACGGCTGGCCGACCCGATGTTCGCCGACCTCGAAATCGACCGCAACGAGGTGGAGGAATGGCTCGCCAGCGCGCCGGGTGGCGCGGCGGCGTTCGCCCGCGTGTTCGACCGGATCGGCGGCGGCGCGGTGGTCGAGGCTGGCGACGATCCGGTGACGCTGGTCCGGCGCGAGATCGAGCGCTGGCGTAATCACTTCGCCGACCTCGACGCCACGGCCGAGGCGTTGGCGGACGAGTTGCGGCTGGGGGCCGGGGACCTTTATGGCGCGATCGCCGAGCGATTGCGGGCGAGGCACGGTCTCACGATCCGCGTTCTGCCAGCGGACGTCCTGCCGGACACGCTGCGACGCCTGGACCTGCACGCGCGTCAGTTGCAGCTGAGCGAGATGCTCGATCCTGCATCGCGCACGTTCGCGGTCGCGTTCCAGCTCGGCCAGATCGAGGCGAAGGCGGAGGTCGATGCGCTGGCGAAGGGCGCGGGGTTCACCGATCGCGCCGCGGAGCGGCTCTATCGCCGCCACCTGCTCGGCTATTTCGCCGCCGCGCTGATGATGCCGTATGCGCGCTTCCTGCGGGGGTGCGAGACGACAGGGTACGACATCGAACTGTTGCAACGCCGGTTCGGCGCGGGCTTCGAACAGGTCGCGCATCGGCTGACGACGCTGCAACGGGTTGGCGCACGCGGGCTGTCGTTCTTCATGATCCGGATCGATCGCGCGGGGCAGGCGTCGAAACGCTATCCCGGCGCGAGCGGCGCGGCGTTGGTCGAGGCGGACGGGCGGTGTCCGCTGTGGCGCCTGCATCATGCGTTTGATCGGCCGGGCAGCCTGATGGTGCAGCTCGTGGAGCTGGAAGACGGCGCGCGCTGGCTGACGATGGCACGCACCGTGACGCCGCAAGGGAGCCGCTTCGGCGCGGTACAGGCGGAGTTCGCGATCGGCCTCGGGGTTGCTGCGGCGCAAGCGGGTGTGCTGGCGGCCGCGAGCGGGCTCGATCTGGCTGGTCGGGCGATGCCGATCGGCCTTGGGTGCCGTGCGTGTTTTCGAACCGACTGCCCGCAACGCTCGATTGCCCCGGCGGGGCGGGCCTTGCTGATCAACGAGCGCGAACGGCGGACTTCCGCGCTGACGTTCGCAGGGGACTAGGGGCGGCTCTCAAACTGCTCCTCCCCCGTCAGGGGGAGGTGGCACCGAAGGTGACGGAGGGGGAGGACATCGAGCGGAAGTTTCGCTCATTCCGTCCTACTGGCAAACGTAAGACATCTCCCATGGGCAGAGGACTGTCGTCAGCTCACGCGCCGGCGTCGGTCAACGCGTCCAACTGGTCTTTCGACAGTTCGAGCGTCATGGCAGGAAGCAGGTCTTCAATCTGCCTAACGCTCGTGGCGCTGGCGATAGGCGCCGTAATGCCGGGCTGCGCGATCAACCATGCCAGCGCAACCTGTGCATGCGTCGCGCCGGTGGATTCGGTTACCGAGTCCATCGCTTCAAGGACCGCCTTGCCTTTGCCTTCGAGAAGCTCATCCATCCTGCCGCCGCGGACGCTCTGGCCAAGATCCTCCTTGGTCCGATACTTGCCGGTCAGGAAACCCGACGCCAACCCGTAATAGGGCAGCACGCCGATATTTTCGGTAACGCAATAATCCTGCAACTCGCCTTCGAACTTGGTGCGGCTGACCAGGTTATATTCGGGCTGGAGCACGTGATAGCGCGGCAGGTCTGACGCCTTGGCAGCGTCGACAGCCGACTTGAGACGTGCGGCATGGAAGTTGGAGGCGCCGATGACGCGGACCTTGCCAGCGTGGACGAGCTTGCCGAACGCTTCGAGGACGGCGTCCTGCGACACATCCTCATCGTCCTGATGCGCGTGATACAAGTCGATGCGATCGGTGCCGAGCCGCTTCAGCGAGGCGTCCGCGGCGGCGGCGATGCGCGCTGGGGCAAGCTTCTCGCCACCCTCGCCGGGCAACATACCGACCTTGGTCGCGATCAGCACGTCATCGCGCTTGCCGCTGGCCTTCAGCCACTCGCCGATCATGGTTTCGGACTCGCCGCCCTTATGCCCGTCGACCCAGGCCGAATAGATGTCGGCGGTATCGATCATCGTGCCGCCGCCGGCGACGAACGCGTCGAGCACCGCGAAGCTCGCGGCTCGGTCTGCGGTCCAGCCGAACACGTTGCCCCCTAGAATTAGTGGGGCGATCTTCAAATCGGTCGAGCCGAGGCGGCGGAGGGTCATCGGGTCTGATCGCTTTGATTCGAGGGTGTTTCGGTTTCGTCAGGCGCGCTGACAACCGCGTTCAGGTCGATGCTGTTCGCATCGAGCATTGCCGCAGCTTCGTTCAGCTGATGCGCTTCGTCGGTGGTGGTCGCGCCCCGGTCCTTCGCGGGCGAACAGGCCGCCAATGCGGAAATCGGAAACAGAACCCCCACCGTCACACCATCATGCCAGCCAACGCTGGCATCTTTACGGGCAGGTCGTTTTGACCCGAACCGGACGACCTCAGCGCGCGCTGAGGTGGCGGACGAGTGGGGGCGCCTTCGCAAGGGTTAGTCCTTGATCGCGTTGCCGGCGCGGGTCAGCGCGTTGCCGGTGGCGTCGGCGGCGCGGTCTGCACCGTTGCTGATCGCGGCGCCGGTACGGTCTGCGCCGGCTTCGACCCGGTCACCGGCGCGGTCGGCCTTGGCGTCGAGATGATCGGTCGAGTTGTCCATCTTGGCGCCGGCATTGTCGAGCGAACGCTCGGCCGAGCCAAGCGCGCGATCGCTTGCGGCGCTGACGTCGTCGACGGCGTTGGTAGTGGTTGCGCTGGCATCGGCGGCAATGGCGTTGGCAGCCTGTGCGGTCTGGTCCTGTGCGTTGTTGCTGCAGGCGGCGAGACCGGCGGTCAGTGCCAGGGCGGGGATCAGGAACTTCTTCATAGGTATCTACTCCCGTGGATGTCGTCTTGTGGACCAGCGATAGCCCGGCCCATAGCGCAATCGAACGCGGGTAGAGCGTTTCCGATCCGTCACGGCCGACGCGATGCGACAAGTTGTCGGGGCATAAGTTCGGCAAGACGGAAGCTCACGCCCGCGTTGACGTCATATAAAGAATTCTTTATATGTCGTGGCATGACGATGGCGCTCGAAATCTTCCGTGCTCTGGCGGACGCGACGCGGCTGCGGATACTCGCGCTGTTGCGGCGGATGGAGCTGTCGGTCGGCGAGCTTGCGCAGGTCCTCGGACAGAGCCAGCCGCGCGTGTCGCGGCATGTGAAGATTCTGTGCGATGCCGGTCTCGCGGAACGTCGCAAGGAGGGGAGCTGGGTGTTCGTGGCCCTTGGCGCCTCGGACGTCGTCGAGCCGGTCGCGGGGGCACTCGATGCCTGGGCGAAGACCGAGCCGGATCACTGGGCAGTGGCGGACGCCGCGCGGCTTGCGGCGGTGCGCGCCGACCGCGCGGCCAGCGCGGCGGCGTGGTTCGAGGGACATGCCGACGAGTGGGATGCGATCCGGTCGCTGCACGTTGCCGATAGCGAGGTCGAGGCGGCTATGGCTGCGGTGCTGGGCGACGCGTCGATCGGTACGCTGATCGACATCGGTACGGGGACCGGGCGAATGCTCGAGCTGTTCGGCGGCCGGGCGACGGTCGCGCTCGGAATCGATCGCAGTTCGGAAATGCTGCGACTGGCGCGCGCCAAGCTGCACGACATGACGCACGCCGAGCTGCGGCAGGCGGATCTGTATGCGCTGCCGATGGCGGATGCCGCGGCCGATGTCGCGATCCTGCATCACGTCCTGCATTTCGCACAGCAGCCTGGCGCTGCTGTGAGCGAGGCCGCGCGCGTGCTGGCGCCGGGCGGCCGGTTGCTGATCGCCGATTTTGCGAGCCACGACCGTGAGGACCTCAGGGTGCGCGACGCCCATACGCGCCTCGGCTTTGCGGACGAGCAGATGGCGGTTTGGTTCGAGGCGGCAGGATTGCAGACCGTGCGGATCGAGACGCTCGAGGGCGGCGAGTTGACGGTGAAATTATGGCTCGGCCGGAAGGTCGGCGCGAGCTTGCGTGAGGTGAAGGCGGCATGACGAACATTTCGATCCCCCAATTGGCAGAAGCCCGCCGCGCGCTCGAAGAACCGCTGTTCGCGGATCTGGCGGGCGACGTTGGCATCAGCTTCGAATTCTTCCCGCCCAAGACCGAGAAGATGGATACGCAGCTCTGGGAGGCGATCCGGACGCTGGAGCCGCTCGGCCCCGATTTCGTTTCGGTGACCTATGGCGCGGGCGGATCGACGCGCGAGCGGACGCACGCCACGGTGGCGCGGATCCAGCGCGAGACGTCGATGAACGCGGCCGCGCATCTTACCTGCGTCGAGGCGAGCAAGGCCGAGATCGACCAGGTCGCCGAGGAATATTGGACGGCGGGCGTGCGCCATATCGTTGCGCTGCGCGGCGACATGCCGACGCTCGGCCAGCCCTATCACGCGCATCCGGGCGGGTATGAGAATGCGGCGGCGCTGGTCGCCGGCTTGCGGAAGCTTCATCCGTTCGAGATTTCGGTTGCGGCCTATCCCGAGTGCCATCCGGAATCGGGCGGTCACGACTTCGACATCGACAATCTCAAGCGCAAGCTCGATGCGGGCGCGAGCCGTGCGATCACGCAGTTCTTCTTCTCGCCCGAGGCGTATTTCCGCTTCCGCGACCGGGTCGCGGCCGCGGGCATCACCGCGCAGATCCTGCCGGGCATCCTGCCGGTTTCGAACGTCGCGCAGACGCGGAAGTTCGCCGGGCTGTGCGGTGCGGAGATCCCGGCTTGGATGGACCGCTTGTTCGAAGGGCTCGACGATCATCCCTCGGCGCGGCAACTCGTTGCAGCGACGATCGCGGCCGAGATGTGCCGGCGGCTTTACGCGGGCGGCGTGAAGGATTTCCACTTCTACACGCTCAATCGCGCCGAACTCGCCTATGCTATCTGTCATATGCTTGGCGTGCGCGCGAAGCCTGCGGCGACGGTCGCCGCGGCGTAATTCCCCTCCCGCCTGCGGGAGGGGCTAGGGGAGGGCCTGTGCCTTCCTCAAGCGCGCCGCAAGCGGTTCTGACAAGCCCTCCCCCGACCCCTCCCGCAAGCGGGAGGGGAGGAGACAAGACGATGACACCACGTGAACGTTTCAACGCGGAAGCCGCCAAGCGCATCCTGATCACCGACGGCGCGTTCGGGACCGAGATCCAGAACTGGAAGCTCGACGAGGCGGCCTATGCGGGCACTCTCGGGCTGAGCCACGACCAGAAGGGCAACAACGACATCCTGGCGATCACCAAGCCGGAAGTGCCCGAGACCATCACGCGCGAATATCTGGAGGCGGGGTCGGACATCGTGTCGACCAACACGTTCAGCGCGAACGTCATCAGCCAGGCGGATTATGGCGCGGAAGCGCTGGTGCGCGACATCAACGTCGAGAGCGCGAAGATCGCCCGCCGGCTCGCCAACGAGTATGAAGCGAAGGACGGCCGCCCGCGCTTCGTTGCCGGTGCGATCGGGCCGACCAACAAGACGCTGTCGCTGTCGCCCGACGTCAACGATCCCGGCTATCGCGAGATCGACTTCGATTATCTGAAGGGCGTGTACCGCGAACAGATCGACGCGCTGCTCGAAGGCGGCGAGGGGGTCGGTGTCGACTTCATCCTGATCGAGACGGTGTTCGATACGCTCAACGCCAAGGCAGGCATCATGGCGGCGATCGAGGCGGGCGACGACCTCGGGCGCGACGTGCCGATCATGCTGTCGATGACGCTGACCGATCTGTCGGGGCGCAACCTGTCGGGCCATACGGTCGAGGCGTTCTGGCATGCGGTGCGGCACGCCAAGCCGATCACGATCGGGCTGAACTGCTCGTTCGGCGCGGAGCAGCTGCGGCCGCATGTGAAGACCTTGGCGGGCATCGCCGACACGCTGATCATGATCTATCCGAACGCTGGGCTGCCCAACGAACTCGGTGAATATGACGAGCAGCCTGCGACGACGGCGGGTCTGGTCGGCGAGTGGGCGGTGGCGAAACAGGTCAACGTGCTCGGCGGCTGCTGCGGATCGACGCCGGCGCATATCAAGGCGATGGCCGACGGCGTGCGCGGGCTGGAACCACGCGCGGTTGCTCGGCCGGAGGTGCGGACCAAGCTTGCCGGCCTCGAGCCGTTCACGATGGCGGCCTGATCTACTGCTCCCTCTCCCCTGCGGGGAGAGGGCCGGGGTGAGGGGCGCCACCAGCGCCACCGCCCGGAACTGCCCCTCACCCCAACCCTCTCCCCGGAGGGGAGAGGGGGCTAGAAGAGAATGATATGACCACGACTTCCTCCTCCACCAGTTTCGTCAACATCGGCGAGCGCACCAATGTCACCGGCTCGGCGCGGTTCAAGAAGCTGATCATGGCGGGCGATTACCCCGCCGCGGTCGAGGTCGCGCGGCAGCAGGTCGAGAGCGGTGCGCAGGTGCTCGACGTCAACATGGACGAGGGGCTGCTCGACGCGCACCACGCGATGACGACGTTCCTCAAGCTCATCGCCGCCGAACCCGATATCGCGCGCATCCCGTTCATGGTCGACAGCTCAAAATGGAGTGTGATCGAGGCGGGGCTGAAGTGCGTCAGCGGTAAGCCGATCGTCAATTCGATCAGCATGAAGGAGGGCGAGGAGCAGTTCCTGGCGCAGGCCAAGAAGTGCATGGCGTACGGTGCGGCGGTGGTCGTGATGGCGTTCGACGAGGTCGGGCAGGCGGACACCAGGGACCGCAAGGTCGAGATCTGCGAGCGCGCGTACAAGCTGCTCGTCGGGATCGGCTTTCCCCCTGAGGACATCATCTTCGATCCCAACGTCTTCGCGGTCGCGACGGGGATCGAGGAGCACAACAATTACGGCGTCGACTTCATCGAGGCGTGCAAGGAGATCAAGGCGCGCTGCCCGCATGTCCATATCTCGGGCGGACTGTCGAACTTCAGCTTCTCGTTCCGCGGTAACGAGCCGGTCCGCCGCGCGATGCACAGCGTGTTCCTGTATTACGCGATCCCCGCGGGCATGGACATGGCGATCGTCAACGCCGGTCAGCTCGACATCTACGACGATATCGACCCCGAACTGCGCCAGGCGGTCGAGGACGTCGTGCTCAATAAGGATGTCGAGGCCGGCGACCGCCTCGTCGCGCTCGCCGAACGCTATCGCGGCACCGACGTGGTCGCCGAGAAGGCGGCGGCCGAATGGCGCTCGCTCGGCGTCAACAAGCGGCTCGAATATGCGCTGGTCAAGGGCATCGACCTCCACGTCGTCGAAGATACCGAGGAAGCGCGGCTGATCATCGCCGGCAATGGCGGCCGGCCGATCGAGGTGATCGAAGGCCCGCTGATGGACGGCATGAACGTGGTCGGCGACCTGTTCGGCAGCGGCAAGATGTTCCTGCCGCAGGTCGTCAAATCGGCGCGCGTCATGAAGAAGGCGGTCGCGCATCTGCTGCCGTACATCGAGGCGGCCAAGGAGCCCGGCGCGCGCGGCAAGGGCAAGATCATCATGGCGACCGTCAAGGGCGACGTGCATGATATCGGCAAGAACATCGTCGGCGTCGTGCTCCAGTGCAACGGCTTCGACGTGGTCGATCTGGGCGTCATGGTGCCGTGGTCGAAGATCCTCGAGGCCGCGAACGAGAACGACGCGGACATGATCGGGCTGTCCGGGCTGATCACGCCGAGCCTCGACGAGATGGTGACGGTCGCCGAGGAGATGAAGCGCGCGGGCATGACGATGCCGCTGCTGATCGGCGGCGCGACGACGTCGAAGGTGCATACCGCGCTCCGGATCGCGCCGGCCTATGACGGCCCGGTCGTCCACGTGCTAGATGCGAGCCGCGCGGTCGGTGTCGCCTCGACCCTGGTGTCGGACACGATCCGCGACGAGTTCGTAACCAGGACCGCGGACGAATATGAGGCAGTGCGGATCGCACGCGCCAACAAGGGGCAGAGCGAGCTGCTGCCGCTGGAAACTGCGCGCGCGCGTGGGTTCGTGGCGGACTTCGCGATGAAGCCTGCCGCGCCCGTGAAGCCCGGCGTGCACGTGTTCGCGGACTGGGATCTGACCGACCTGCGCGACTATATCGACTGGACGCCGTTCTTCCGCGCATGGGAGCTGGCGGGGAATTTCCCGGCGATCCTGACCGATGAGGTCGTCGGCCAGAGCGCGTCGTCGCTCTATGCGGATGCGCAGGCGATGCTCGACACGATCGTCGCGGAGAAGTGGCTGACCCCGCGCGGTGTCGCCGGGCTTTGGCCCGCGCGGCGCGAGGGGGATGACGTGGTGGTCACTGCTCCCTCTCCCCTGCGGGGAGAGGGCTGGGGTGAGGGGCAGCCAAGCCATGCTGCGCCCGGAACAGCCCCTCACCCCGACCCTCTCCCCAAAGGGGAGAGGGAGCAGAAGGAAGTCAGGCTCCCCATGCTCCGCCAGCAGATCGCCAAGCGCGAGGGCCGCGCGAACATGTGTCTCGCCGATTTCGTCGATACGCAGGACGACTGGTTCGGCGGGTTCGCGGTCGGCATCCACGGGATCGACGCGCACATCGCGCGCTTCAAGGCGGACAATGACGATTACAACGACATTCTGCTCAAGGCGCTCGCCGATCGCTTCGCCGAGGCATTCGCCGAGCGGCTTCACAAGCATGTCCGTACCGATCTGTGGGGTTATGCGCCGGACGAACAGCTCACCAACGAAGCGATGATCAAGGAGCAGTATCGCGGCATCCGCCCGGCGCCGGGCTATCCCGCATGCCCCGATCACAGCCTCAAGCCGATTCTATTCGACCTGCTCGACGCCGAGACCGCGACCGGGCTCGAACTAACCGAGAGCTTCGCGATGTTCCCGACCGCGGCGGTCTCCGGCTTCTATTTCGGCCACCCGCAGGCGGAGTATTTCGGCGTCGCGCGTGTCGGCCGTGACCAGCTCGAGGACTATGCGGCGCGACGTGGCGCGGACCTGAAAACGGCCGAGCGCTGGCTGCGTCCGAACCTCGATTAGTCCGTCATCCTGACGAAAGTCAGGATCCAGGGCCAAGAAAGTCAGCCTAATGGCTCTGGATCCTGACTTTCGTCAGGATGACGGGCTGCGAGTGATTAACGCACGCGCACTTAGCTCCTCCTTTGTCGGTTGGCCCCTCTCCCGGGGAGAGGGGCATACCCTCACGCCCCCGCTTCGGCCGGCTTGCCCTCGCGTACGTCACCCGGCAGGCCGGTGATCGTTTTCACTTCCATGAAGTCGGTCAGCCCATAGCGGCCGTTCTCGCGACCGTTGCCCGACTGTTTGTATCCGCCGAACGGCGCGCCGATGTCGGGGCTCCAAGAATTGATCGTGACCAGCCCCGCGCGCAGCCGTGGGGCCACCTTCGCCGCCGCCGCTGGGTCGCCCGAGATCGTCGCTGACAGCCCGTATTCGGTCGCGTTGGCGATGCGGATGCCCTCGTCCTGATCGGCGTAGGCGGTGATCGTCGCGACCGGGCCGAACGTCTCTTCCTGCGCGATCCGCATGTCGGGGCGCACGTCGGTGAACAGCGTCGGCTGGATGTAATAGCCCGCATTGCGGCCGTCCGGACGACCCACGCCGCCCGTCACCAGCGTCGCGCCTTCGTCGATCGCGGACTGGATCAGCCCCTGGATCTTGTCGAACTGCGCCTTGTTGACGACCGGGCCGATATGCTGGCCCATCTCGGCGGGATCGCCGACCTTGGTCTGCTCCATCATCGACTTCACGATCGCGGTCGCCTCGGCGACCTGGCTCGCATGGACGAGCAGGCGAGTCGGCGCGATGCAGCTCTGCCCCGAATTGGCGAGCACGCCGGCCACCGTCGGCGGCAGCACCGCCGCCAGATCGGAACCCTCGAGGACGAGGTTCGCCGCCTTGCCGCCGAGCTCCTGATGCACGCGCTTGACCGTCGGTGCCGCCGCCAGCGCGACCGCGATGCCGGCGCGCGTCGATCCGGTAAAGCTCACCATGTCGACGTCGCGGTGCGCGCACAGTGCTGCGCCGACTCCGGGCCCGTCGCCGTTGACGAGGTTGAACACCCCCGCGGGCACGCCCGCCGCGTCCATGATCTCCGCCAGGATCACCGCGCAGGACGGCGCCTCCTCGGACGGCTTCAGGATCATCGTGTCGCCCGCGGCCAGCGCCGGTGCGACCTTTGCGCAGATCTGGTTGAGCGGCCAGTTCCACGGCGTGATCATCGCGACGACGCCGAGCGGCTCGTGCACGACGGTCGCCTTGCCGATCGTCTCGGAGAATTCGAACGCCGCCAGCGCCTTTGCGGTCGCCGAGAAATGCGCGAGTCCGGTGGGTGCCTGCGCCATCGACGCCAGCGCCATCGGTGCGCCCATCTCCTGCGACATCGCCTTGGCCAGGTCGGGCATCCGCGCCTTATATTCGGTCATGATCCGGCCGAGTAGATCGAGGCGCTCCTGCACGCTCGTCTGGCTCCAGCTCTCAAAGGCCGTGCGCGCCGCAGCGACCGCCTTGTCGACGTCGGCCGCATTGCCAAGCGTGATTTCGGTGCAGGGTTGCTCGGTCGACGGGTCGATCACCTGATAGACGGTGCCGCCCTCGCTATCGACCCACGCGCCATCGATATACTGCTTTAAATAGCTTTTCATCGTGCCTCTCCGCATCTTGTCTTGCCAAGGAATGGGCTCGCCGGAGATCGGTTGCAACCCGAAACGCGTCGGGTAGGTTGACGCCGAAATTCATCAGGAGTCCGGCATGGCGAGAGTGGCATTCATCGAGCAGACCGGCGGCCCGGAGGTCATCCAGTGGCACGACGTCACGTTGCCGCCGCCGGGCAAGGGCGAGGTCTGGATGCGCAACACCGCGGTCGGGCTGAACTATATCGACACCTATCACCGCAGCGGCGTCTACCCGGTCGACCTGCCATCGGGGCTCGGCAGTGAGGCGGCGGGCGTGGTGATGGCGGTCGGCGAGAGCGTCACCGACTTCGCACCCGGCGACCGGGTCGGCACGTTTGGCCCGTCGCGCGGCGCCTATGCGACCGAGCGCAACGTGCCCGCGACCCAGTTGTTCAAGCTGCCCGACACGCTGGACGACCGCACCGCCGCGGCAATCCTGCTCAAGGGCACCACCGCCGAGTTCCTGGTCGAGCGTTGCGCAAACGTGCAGGCGGGCCAGACCGTGCTCGTCCATGCGGCAGCGGGCGGAGTCGGCCACATCCTCGTTGGCTGGCTGAAGGCGATCGGCGCGACCGTCATCGCCAGCGTCGGCAGCCAAGACAAGGCGGCACGCACGCGCGCAGCGGGTGCGGACCACGTCATTCTCCACAAGTCCGAGGACATTGCCGCGCGTGTTCGCGAGATCACCGACGGCAAGGGCGTGCCGATCGTGCTGGACGGCGTGGGCGGCGCGACCTGGAATGCCTCGCTCGACAGCGCGGCCAGGCGCGGTCTGATCGTCAGCTACGGGAATGCGGGCGGCGTGGTCGACGGGGTCAATATCGGCGTTCTCGCGCGGAAAGGCTCGCTGTTCGTCACGCGGCCGACGCTGTTCGATTATTACGTAACGCCGGAGGAGCGGCAGGCGGGGATCGCGCGGCTGTTCGCGATGCTCGACAGCGGGGCGATCACGCCCGAGATCGGCCAGACCTTCGCGCTCGAGGACGCGGCCGACGCGCACCGCGCGGTGGAAAGCGGCGAGACTTGGGGGAGTACGCTGCTGCTCCCCTAGCAGCTGGGCTAGCGAACCAATTCTTCTATCGTCTTTGCACCTTCGCGCCTTCGCGTGGATCCATGCTACGCTACGCCCTCCACAAACCGCACGCCGCCTGCCCGAGTGAGACGATGATGAGCCTGAACCTGTTGCTGGTCGAGGACGATGCGGTGTTCGCGCAGACGCTGGCGGAGGAATTGCGCGGGCTCGATCACAGCGTCACCGTCGCGGCCGACGGTCGCGAGGCGCTGGCGGCGGTCGACAGCGCACCGTTCGATGCGGTCGTGCTCGATCGGATGCTGCCCAAGGTCGACGGCATGGAGGTGCTCGAACGGTTGCGCGGCGGCAATATGACTCTGCCGGTGATCATGCTCACCGCGCTCGGCCGCTCGGTCGAGAAGGTCGAGGGATTGCAGGCGGGGGCCGACGACTATGTGGTCAAGCCGGTGGCGGCGGAGGAGCTCAGCGCGCGGCTCGCGGCGATCGTGCGCGGGCGCGGTTGGACGGGGGGCAGCGCCGACACGATCCACGCGGGCGATATCGTCGTCAGCCCAACCAAGTTCCGCGCCTGGCGCGACGGCATCGCGCTCGATCTCGGCAATCTCGAATTCAAGCTGCTCGCCGAGTTCGTCGCCAATGCCGACGCGGTGCTGACGCGCGCGATGCTGATCGAGCGGGTCTGGGGGTACGACTTCGCACCGACGACCAACATCGTCGACGTCTATGTCCGCCACCTGCGCGTGAAACTGTCCGCGGCTGGCGGTGACGATCCCATCCGCACGGTGCGCGGCGTCGGATACATGCTGCGCGGATGACTCGCCTGCGGTCGCTGCGCGCGCTGACGCTGGCGTTCCTGATCGCGTTCCTCGTCGCGACGCTCGGCACCGGGTTCGCGATCTACGCGGCGACGCAGCGCACCATCGAGCGGCTGGTCGATCGTCGCATCCTGGTCGTGAGCGATGCCGCCGCCGGCATCTCCGGCGATCGCAGTCCCGAAGAACTCGTCCGGCGAATCAACGCCGCGACGCATGAGCGCGACACCGGCGATATCGGCTTCCTGTTGCTCGATCCGACCGGTCGCAGGCTCGGCGGCAACATCGCCTTGCCGCGTCGCCTGCCGATGGGATTCTCCACGGTGGCGCTGAAGGACCGCATCGCCGGGTTATCCGCGGGGCGCGCGCTGGTTCGCGACGTCGGGCACGGCATGACGCTCGTCACCATCGCTGAAACCGAACCGTTCGACGACTATGATGCGGCGCGCGTGCGAATCTACGCGGTCGGTTTCGGATCGATCCTGCTGGTGGTCATCGGTGGCCTGCTGTTCTTCGTGATCACGATCGGGCGGCGGATCCGCGATACGCGGCGAACGGTCGACGCGATCATCGACGGTGACATGACGCGGCGCATACCGGTCGATCGATCGGGCGGCGAGTTCGCGAACCAGGCCATGGCGTTCAACCGGATGCTTGACCGCATATCGGAACTCATGGTCGGCATCAGCAACGTCTCCAACGACATAGCGCATGATCTTCGCACGCCATTGGCACGTTTGCGCAGCCAGTTGGCGCTGGCGTTGCGGCGCGTCCAGACAGACGGCCAACGCGACGATCTCGAAACCGCGATCGCGATGAGCGACGCGTTGCTGGAAATGTTCGCGGCCATGCTGCGGATCGCGGAGGTCGAGGGCGGCGACCGCCGCGCCGCCTTCGCGCCGATCGACCTCGGCGAACTGGCGGCCGACATCGCGACGATGATGCAGCCGGTTGTCGAGGACAGCGATCGTACGCTGCTGGTCGAGGCGTCCGCGCACGCGCCGATCGTCGGCGACCGGCAGATGCTTGGCCAGATGATCGTCAACCTTGTCGAGAACGCGATCCGGCACACGCCCGTCGGCACCAGGATCGCGATCGGTGTCGAAGCCGTCGCCGACAGCATTACGGTGACCATTGCCGATAACGGTCCGGGGATCCCGGTGGAGCAGCATGCTTTGGCGCTGCGGCGGTTCGGGCGTCTCGATGCCAGTCGCCACGACACCGGCCATGGCCTCGGACTGCCGCTGGTCGCGGCGATCGTCCGGCTGCACCGGGGCACCATCGCGCTCGAGGATGCAAACCCGGGTCTGCGCGTGGTGCTTCGTCTCCCGCGCGTCTGAACGCAGAACGACCCGAGCGGGCAGGGCCAGCTCGGGTCGTTCGATCGTCCGGTGGTCGATCAGAACTTCACGGATGCCTCGGCACCGAAGGTCCGCGGCGCGTTGAAGTTGCCGTAGTCGCCCAGCACGTTGTTGATATTGCCCGCGGTTGCGGTGCCCGACGTCGGTGCGCCCGGCAGGCTGTTCGACGGATCGCGGCGGAACACATACTGCTTGTCGAACATGTTGCGCACCCAGGCCGAGATGGTCAGCATATTGGTGCCGCTCACCCGGATATTGGCCAGCGCGACGCGGCCATTGGCGATGAACGCCGCATCGTTCTTGGTCGCGAACTGGTCGAAAGTCTGCGTGGCCTGCGAGTAGTTGCCGTCCAGATGGAACTTCAGGTCGAGGTCGCCGAGCGGCATCGTGTAGTCGATCGCGCCGTTCGCGGCGTTGCGCGGCGTGAAGACGATGAAGAAGTTCTGGTACACGCCGGTCGACGCGATCAGCACCGGCGGGATCTTGGTGTAGGTATAGGCATAGCCCGCGGTCAGCGTCAGGCCGTCGACCGGCTGCACGGTCAGGTCGGCCTCGATCCCGCGGATCTTGGTGATGCCGGGCGCATTGATCGTCACGAGATTGTTGAAGTTGCTCCCGTTGAACGGCTGGATCGAGCTGATGTCGACCTGGCTGTTCTTGCGGTCCATGATGTAGCCGGCGAGGTTCAGGCGCGCGCGGTGATCCCAGAAATCGGATTTCATGCCGATCTCGTACGACTTCACGTCCTCGGGGTTGAACGTCTGGTAGTTGGCGGTGCGCGAGCTGGCACCGCCCGCGCGGTAGCCGGTCGCGTATTTCGCATAGACATGAAGCGTGTCGCTCACGTCATATGCCAGCGTCGCCATCGGGTTGAACCGGTTCCAGCTCTTGTCGAGCGGCGCGTAGCCTGCCGCCGTCGCGGCCGCGGTATTGGTGTCGTAATTGACGTTGCGCGAATAATGCAGGACGCCCTGCTTGTCGTCGTGGGTGTAGCGACCGCCGACCGTCAGATGCAGCGCGTCGGTCGCGTTCATCGTCACCTGGCCGTACGCCGAATAGCTCTTCGACCGGACTTCGGATGCGCGATCGATCGAGCGGCACTCCGGCTGCGATCCGGCGGGCTGGGGAACGCCGGTTGCGTTCGCAATGTAGGTGCAAGGGTCGACGATCGTGTAGGACAAGCCGTTCGCACCGATATCGGGCTGGCCGTCCGCGCCGTTGGCGCCCGTCGTGTTGTTGACGAGATCCTGGTTCCAGCGGTTCGAGTTCGGCGTCGCCGCGTCGTCGCTGACATGCTCTTGGAAGTAATACAGGCCACCGACATAGTCGAACCGGCCGACCGTACCGACCGCCTGGAACTCCTGGCTGAACTGGCTCTGGTGCAGGTCGGCGAGGCTGTACCGGCTGAAATAGCCCGAATTGTTCGGGTTAGCCGCGGTCGGGTTGAGCACGCTCAGCACGGGTACGCGGTGCGCGCCGCCGCTATTGTCCCACTGCGTCGAGCTGACGCCGCGCCATGCGGTGATCGAGCGCAGTTCGATCTCGGGCGACACGTTCCAGCGGATGTTGGAGGTATAGCCGTGCGTCTTGTCGATGCTCGGCTGCTGCGGCACGCCGATGTCGGCCATTTTCATGCGGCTGTCGCCATTGACGACGACTTGTCCGGGCACCGGCTTGACGGTGCCGGTCAGCGTGGTGAAGTTGGTGCCCGGCAGGTAGCAGGCCGACGCCGCAGCCTGTGTGCCGGCGACGCAGGCGTTCGGATTGGCGTTCAGCAACTGGCTGTAGAACGGGCTGTTCGCGTCGTAGCCGTTATCGTAGCTGAAGTCGGCGGTCATGCCCTCGACGGGCTTGATCCGCGCGGTCGCCTTGAAACCGCGACGGTCGAAATAGTTGAAGCCGGTCTGGCCGACGAGCGGGTTCTTGGTGGTCGCGCCCTGATACTGGACGACGCCATCGAGCTTCAGCGAGACGCCGTACGTCTCGGGCAGGTCGAGGCGGATCGCGCCGTTATAGCCGCCGTAATTGGCGATGCCCGCGGTCGCGCTGCCGCCCCATTTGCCGGTCGGTGCCTTTGTGACGATGCTCAGCGCGCCGCCCTCGGTGTTGCGGCCGAACAGGGTGCCTTGCGGACCCTTCAGGACTTCGATCCGGTCGACGTCGAACAGCGCTGCGTTCAGCCCGTGCTGGCGACCGAGATAGACGCCGTCGATATAGATGCCGACGCCCTGCTCACGTGCGGGCTGGTTGGCGTCGAGCGGGACGATGCCGCGGATGCCGACCGTCAGCGCGGACTGGCGCGCCTCGAAGGTCGCGACGCGCAAGGACGGGACCGCGCCGTCGGCGAGGTCGTACAGGCTCTGGACGTGGCGATCGGTCAGCGCCTGGCTCGTGAGCACGTTGATCGCGATCGGCGTCTTCTGCAGGTTCGTCTCGCGCTTGGTCGCGGTGACGACGATCTCGCCGAGACCGGTTTGACCGGCGGCAGGCTCTGCATCCGTTGCCGGCTGGGGATCGGTCGGAGCCGCCGTAACAGGCGCCGTATCCTTGGCGGCGGTCGGCGTAGGTGCTGCGAACGCTGGCGTCGCGATCGCGACCGTCAGGGCGGCGCCGGCCAGCAGCCGCAAGCGCAGGCTTGCTGAATTCAACATCGAGAGTTTCCCTTTTTCGGCAGTCTTTGCCTTGAAGGGCGCGATAGGCGGCGGTCGTGGCACGTCCGTTACGAATATAAGAATCGCGTGTCCGGCGATTTTAACGTTGGTTTAATGTAGATTTATCCCCTCGGGCGCGCGAACCCGTCGCAGATGACGGCGCTGTCACAGGCCTGTCATGCAAAAGTAACGTCGCTGCCATGCACGGCGGTTACCGCGCCTCCAAGCCGGCTGAAGAAGTCGGGACCACCCGGGGGAATATCATGAAATCGAACCTGTCGACCCGCGTTCGCGGTCGCGTCCTTGCGCATGCGCTGCTTACCGGCTGTGCGCTGACCTCGCTGACCGCAACCAGCGCTCATGCCGGCGCCAACGCCGCGACCCCGGCCGGCGCACCGCGGGCTGCGGGCTCGATCGTCGGTACCGTGTCGCAGGCCGGCAGTGGCGAGTATCTCGACGGGGCGTCGGTCTCGATCCCGGCGCTGGACCTGTCGACGGTCGTCGATCGGACGGGACGGTTCGCGTTGCTCGGCGTTCCCGCGGGCACGCACGACGTCGTGATCCGCTATGTCGGCTTCCCCGATACGCGCCGGGCCGTGACGGTCGCCGATGCTGCCGTGACGCTCGACGTGGCGATGACGGTCGACGCCGGCGCGAACGCAGGCGAGGGCGACGAGATCGTCGTTTCCGGCTCGCGGCCGATCGCGGAATCCGAAGCCGCCGCGCTGCAGATCCAGCGGACCAGCCCCTCGCTCGTCTCGGTCATCGCCTCCGATTCGATCGGACGCCTGCCCGACCAGAACGTCGCGCAGGCCGTCAGCCGTCTCCCCGGCGTCGGCGTCCAGCGCGACCAGGGCCAGGCGCGCTACATCACGCTTCGCGGCGCGCCGATCAACTGGACCACGCTGTCGATCGACGGCATCAACGTCGTCAGCCCCGAAGGCCGCGACGCCCGCTTCGATTCCATCCCCTCGGCGATCGCGTCGCAGATCATCGTGCGCAAGGCCGTCACCCCGGACATGACCGGCGAGACGATCGCCGGCAACGTCGACATCATCACGCGCTCGGCATTCGATTATCCAGGCATGAAGGTGCAGGCCAAGGGCGGCCTCGGCCATGTCGAACTCGGCAAGAAGACCGAATATGAGGGCTCGCTCGTCATCTCCGACCGGATCGACACCGGGATCGGCGAGTTCGGTATCGTCTCGTCCGCCAGCCTGTATCGCCGCGGCATGGTCACCGACAATTTCGAGACCGATTTCGAGGCGGTCGACCGCGATCTCCGCCCCGGCTTCGAGACCCGCAAATGGGCACGCGAGACGGAGAACAAGCTGTACCGCCTGACACGGAAGAACTACTCGCTGTCGACCCGGCTCGACTGGCGCCCGGCGCCTGGCCACAAGCTGTTCGCCGAGACGATCTACTCGGCGTTCCAGGACGACGAACAGCGCAACAACTACATCTTCGATCTCGACGATCAGCAGTCGCGCACGCCCAATGGCACTGCCGCCTGCACGCTCAACGCGCGGCCTGCGACGGGCACGACCGGCTATGCCGATGTCTGCACGGGCAACACGCCGCTGCTCGGCACGGTCTACGGGATCGATCTCAATTCGAACTTCACCGTGCGCAAATACAAGCAGTCGGTGTTCACCAACACGATTGGCGGCGATCACGAACTGGGCGCCTGGAACGTGAAGTGGCGCGGCAATTTCACGCGCTCGATCGATGACCGCTCGCAGCCTGCACAGCTGAACTATGACAGCCCCTCGTTCGGCACCAACGGCGCGAATGCCGCCAACCGCCTGACCGTCGGTTACGATTTCACCGACCCGCAGCTTGCCAAGGTCCAGTTGTTCCGGACGATCCGCAACGCCGACGGCACCTTCTCGCGCGGCGCGCAGGTGACGTCGATCGAGGACTTCCCGCGCACGCTGTCGCGACTGCGGTCGCTGAAGGCGAAGGACGTGACCGAAGCCTATACCGCCAAGCTCGACATCAGCCGCGAGGCCGCGGTGTTCGGCGCGCAGACGGTGTTCGCGGTCGGGCTCCGCTACGACGATCGCACCAAGACCGCGAACGAGTATCTGCTCGACCTGAGCACACCCGCGCAGTTCGCCGCGGCCGGCATCGCGACGGGGTACGCCGCGATCGCCAAGCCGGGCGGGTTCCAGGGGGAGATCCCGCTCGGCTACACCTTCCAGTATTTCGATCGGGACAAGATCCTGGCGCTGGTCGAGCAGGCCAAGGCGGTCAGCCCCTTCGTGTCCACAGACGCCAATTTCTATGATGTCGGCGAGAAGGTCTATTCCGCCTATGCGATGGCGACGACGACCACCAACTGGGGCAGCATCATCGGTGGCGCCCGCATCGAGCATATCCGCAACGACGCCAGTGCGTTCTCGTCGCTCGGCCTGATCGACGTGAAGTCGAGCCAGACTCTCGTGTATCCGAGCCTCCACCTGAACTGGGACGTCAACGACCGCATGAAGGCGCGCCTGTCGTTCAACACCGGCGCCGCGCGGCCGGATTACGATCAGCTGCGCCCCAATCTGAGCTTCAACGACGCGAACGCGACCATCTCGGGCGGCAATCCCGACGCGAAGCCCGAAAAGGCCAAGGGCGTCGATCTCTACGTCGAATATTACACGATGCCACGCGGCTTCCTGTCGATCGGCGCGTATTACAAGGACGTCACCGATGTCCTGTTCGACTCGACCCGCACCTATGGCCAGACGACCCTGAACACCCCCGGCGTCGATCGGTCCGGGTATGTCTACTCGACCATCATCAACGGCGGCAAAGGCTATATCATGGGGATCGAGGGCGCGATCCAGCAGCAGCTCGACCCCTTCACCGCAGACCTCGGCCTGCCCGAATGGATGGGCGGGTTCGGCGTCCAGCTCAACGCGACGATCAACAAGAGCCGCGCCGATACGCCGGCAACGGGCGCGATCCCGTCGCGCAAGGTGCCGCTGCCCGGCGCATCGGATGCGATCTACAACCTGATCGCCTATTACGAAAAATACGGGTTCTCCGCCCGCGTGTCCTACCAGAACCGATCGGCGTGGCTCGATGCGATCGGTGCGGTCGACACGATCGGTGGCGTAGTCCGCGGCGTCGACGGCGGCGATTTCTACTGGGCCAAGGACAACGAGCTCGACGCGTCGGTCCGCTATGCGATCAACGGCAATGTCGAGATCTACGGGGATTTCGCCAATCTGCTGAACGGCCCGGGGCGTCGCTACGTCGGATCGTCCGCGTACACGATCGAGCATGAGACGTTCGGCCGGCGCTACACGGGCGGCGTGCGGGTGACGTTCTGATGCGCATGCTGCCCTTCGCCGCGTTGCTGCTCGCGGGATGTGCGACGACCTCGACCCCGGTGGCGGTCGACGCACCGATCGTCGCGGCGACGGCAGAGACCGATCCGGTCGACACCGTCGCCGATGCCGCGGACGATCCCGCGATCTGGCGGAACGTCTCCGATCCGGCGAAGAGCCTGGTCATCGGCACCGACAAGAAGGCCGGCATCCACGTCTACGGCCTGACGGGCAAGCGCCTGAGCTTCACGCCCGCCGAACGCCTCAACAATGTCGACCTGCGCGATCTCGGAACGCGCGTGGTCGCCGCGGCCAGCGACCGCGCCGACGTGAACACCGCGCACGTCTCGCTGTTCACGCTCGACACGGCGGCGGCAAAGCTCGTCCCGCTTGGTCGCTTCCCGGTCGGGCCTGGCGAGGCGTACGGCATGTGCCTGTGGACCCGCGCGCGCGACCACGCATTGTTCGGGTTCGTCGTGCTGAAGGACGGCCGCATCGATCAGGTCGCGATCGACCTGTCGGGTGCCTCCCCGAAGGTCACGACGGTCCGCTCGATGAAGCTTGGCACCCAATCCGAAGGCTGCGTTGTCGACGATCGGACCGGCCAGCTCTATGTCGCCGAGGAAGACGTCGGCCTCTGGCGGTTCGATGCCGACCCGTCCGCGCCGGCCACCGCCACCGCTATCGGCAAGGTCGACGGGAGGACACTGTTCGCCGATGCCGAGGGGCTCGCCCTCGCACCCTCTGGCAGGAGCGGCGGCTATCTGATCGTGTCGAGCCAAGGCGACAACGCCTACACGCTCTACCGCCTGCCCGGCATGGCCTATGCAGGCCGCTTCCGGATCGGCGGCGGCGGGATCGACGGGACCAGCGATACCGACGGCATCGACCTGATGCTCGGTGATTTCGGGCCGGCCTATCCGCGCGGCCTGTTCGTCGCGCAGGACGGCGACAACGCACCCGCCACGCAGAACTTCAAATATGTCAGCTGGGACGCGGTCCGAAAAGCGCTCCGGCTGCGATAAGCGTCAGGGCCGGTCGTCCGCGCAATAGGCGACGACCATGGCCCGGATATCGACGCGCGCCTTCAATCGCGCGGCGAGCAGCGCGGTGCCGCTGATCTTGCGCTGGACGAACAGCGTGTCGATCGGGGGCAGGTGCCAGGTGTCGCGGTCGCGAGCGATCTCGGTGCCCTGTTCGCGGAGCACGCCGACGAACGCCCGATCGCCGAAATCGAACGCGCCGGGCTTGGCGAGCTCGCCGATGATCACATCGATCATCCGGTCGATGAGCGCACGGTGCTGCAACACGGCCGCCTCGCCGAGGAAGCCCGCGGCGATCGCGGCGTCGCGGACCGCGTCGCGATCGCCCGCCAGCGCTGCGGTGAGCAGCCGGCGATACCCTTCGCCGGTTTCGGCGGGAAGGGGGCGGGCGGCGCCGAAGTCGAGCAGGACGAGCTTTTCGGTTTCAGGCTGCCAGCGGTAGTTGGCGAAGTTCGGGTCGGTCTGCATCAGCCGCCAGTCGAACAGTTCGCGCAGCACCAGCGAGACGAGGTCGTGCATCACGCGATCGCGGACGTCCTGCGGCGCGGTTTCCAACGTCTCTACCGGAACGCCGGTGACGAAGCTCATCGCGAGGACACGCGGCGTTGTGAGATCCGCGTAGAGCGTCGGGACGACGAACTGCGGCTGCTCGGCGAGCAGGTCGCCGTAACGCGCGAGCATCTGCGCTTCGCGGAGGTAATCGGCTTCCTCGTGGAGCTGCTTCTTCGCCTCGTCGAGCAACGGCGCGATATCGAGCGACTTGGGGAGCATGCCCGATACGCGGAGCAGCGTCGCGACGTTGTCCACGTCCGCGTCGATGCTCTCCTTCACGCCCGGATACTGGACCTTGATCGCCAGTTCGGTGCCGTCGGGCAGGCGGGCGCGGTGGACCTGACCGATCGAGGCTGCGGCGACTGGGTGTGCCTGGAAATGTGCGAAGCGGCGGCGCCAGTCCTTGCCCCATTCTGCGGCGAGCACGCGGTCGAGCTGTTGCGGTGGCATGTGGTGCGCGTTGTTGCGCAACCGCGCGAGGATCGTCGCGAGCTCGGGCGGGAGCATGTCGCCCGCGTCCATCGAGATCATCTGCCCAAGCTTCATCGCCGCGCCGCGGAGGTGGGAGAGCTGATCGGCAACGCGCGTGGCGTTGGCCGGGGTCAGCAGGAGATCCCCGATCTTGCGCCGCTCGCCGTTTGCGAGACGGCGGGCGCCCTCAGCGACGACCCCGCCTGCGACGCCGCCGGCGAGTTTGCCGAAGATGCCGAGGCGGGCAAGGCGGCCGCTCGGGATGGCGCGTCCGGCGCGGTCGCCGCTGTCTTCGGTCACGGATGTTCCTTGGATTTTGGGGAGGACTGTTGGGAAGGATATGGGTTGCGGGTGTGGTCGATCAATCGAACGCGGCATGGGAAGTTAACCGAGGTCTACGCCCTCTTGTTCTCCCGCGAAGGCGGGAGCCCAGACTGGGTCCCCGCCTTCGCGGGGAAACAAGCTTGGTGAGGGCACTCTGGGCCATGCCTTTGTGTCATCGCCGACCCCGTCGTCATCCCCGCGCAGGCGGGGATCCATAAACTCGATCACTCGCGCTTCGATCGTGCCGTCAGCCAGTATGGGTTCCCGCCTGCGCGGGAATGACGGGAAGGGCGGTGTTGCTATCGCTTCTCCACATCCGAACTTGCCGGTAAGAAGTGTGAGGGCCTGCTTGGATTGCTTATAAACAAAGAGGGCGCCCGGATTGCTCCGGACGCCCTCTTTTCCAGTCAGCGACGTGGCGAAGCCACGTCGTCGGTCGTCGCGGTTCGCGACGCCGGCCGACAGCGGCCGTGCGCTTTCGCGCACCGCTGCCGGCTCGGCCGCTCAGCCGCTGTAGTACATGTCATACTCGACCGGGCTCGGCGTCATTTCCCAGCGTGCGACTTCGGCGCGCTTGATCTCGACATAGCTCTCGATCTGGTCCTTCGAGAACACGTCGCCCTTGAGCAGGAAGTCGTGATCGGCGAGCAGGCAGTCGAGCGCCTCGCGGAGCGAACCCGCGACGGTCGGGACCTGCGCGAGCTCTGCCGGCGGCAGGTCGTACAGGTTCTTGTCCATCGCCTCGCCCGGATGGATCTTGTTGAGGATGCCGTCCATGCCGGCCATCATCAGCGCCGCGTAAGCGAGATACGGGTTGGCGAGCGCATCGGGGAACCGCACTTCGACGCGCTTCGCCTTGGGGCCGGTGCCGTACGGAATGCGGCACGATGCCGAGCGGTTGCGCGCCGAATAGGCGAGCAGCACCGGTGCTTCGTAGCCGGGGACGAGGCGCTTGTAGCTGTTGGTCGACGGGTTGGTGAACGCGTTGACCGCCTTGGCGTGCTTGATGATGCCGCCGATGAAATACAGGCACATGTCGCTGAGGCCCGCATAGCCGTTGCCGGCGAACAGCGGCGTCTTGCCTTCCCAGATCGAGAAATGCGTGTGCATCCCCGAGCCGTTATCTTCCTTGATCGGCTTGGGCATGAACGTCGCCGTCTTGCCGTACGCATGCGCGACCTGATGAACGACGTACTTGTAGATCTGCATGCGATCCGCGGTCTGCGTCAGCGTGCCGAAGGTCAGGCCCAGCTCATGCTGTGCGGCCGCGACCTCGTGGTGATGCTTGTCGCAGGGCAGGCCCATCTCGATCATCGTCGAGACCATCTCGCCGCGGATGTCGACCGCGCTATCGACCGGCGCCACGGGGAAATAGCCGCCCTTGGCGCGCGGACGATGGCCGAGGTTGCCGCCCTCATATTCGCGACCCGAATTGCCCGGCAGCTCGATATCGTCGATCTTGTAATAGCTGGTCGAATAGCTGTTCTCGAAGCGGACATCGTCGAACATGAAGAATTCGGCTTCGGGGCCGACATAGACCGTGTCGCCGACGCCGGTGGTCAGCAGATACGCCTCGGCGCGCTTGGCGGTCGAGCGCGGATCGCGCGCGTACAGCTCGCCGGTCGACGGATCGGCGATGTCGCAGATCAGGATCATCATCGGCGTCGCCGAGAACGGATCGACATAGACCGCGTCGAGATCGGGCTTGAGCGTCATGTCGCTCTCGTTGATCGCCTTCCAGCCCTCGATCGACGATCCGTCGAACATCAGGCCGTCGGTCAGCTCGTCTTCGCCGATCAGGCTGGCGACCATCGTGAGGTGCTGCCACTTGCCCTTGGGATCGGTGAACCGCAGATCGACCCACTCGATCTCCTGGTCCTTGATCATATTGAGAACGTCGGAGGCCGAATTCGCCATGATGCTTGCCCTTCGTCTTGAGACTTCCACCGCGTCGTGCGGGGAATCTAATTGCGGTATGGAACGTGATTTCCACACAATGTTGCGCTGCGTCAAATGACGATGTCGTCACCCCCCGTCAACGGGGAAGTCGTCAACGCCGTATGCGTGCTCTGAACTAGATTGCGTCGTCGTCGCGCTCGCCGGTGCGGATGCGCAGCGCGCTCTCGACCGGGATGACGAAGATCTTGCCGTCGCCGATCCGGCCGGTCTGCGCGGCTGCGGCGATCGCCTCGACGACGCGCTGTGCCAGACCGTCCTCGACCACGACCTCGAGCTTCACCTTCGGCAGGAAGTCGACGACATATTCCGCGCCGCGGTACAGCTCGGTATGGCCCTTCTGCCGGCCGAAACCCTTGGCCTCGGTCACGGTGATGCCGCTCACGCCGATCTCGTGCAGCGCTTCCTTCACCTCATCGAGCTTGAACGGCTTGATGATGGCTTCGATCTTTTTCACAGGTACGCCCCCGGTTGTCGTTGAAAGCCTCGCCCTTGCGGGTGAGCCGTTCGCCCTTCCGGGCGCCTTGCACCAAACGTGCCAGCCGCGGCGCCCTTGGGCAACCGCGGAATATCGTTGATTTCACTGCCCGAAATTGCGGCAATCGCTGGCTGCGTGCGCAATGCGAGGGCAGGGGTATCGATCACAGGATCTCGTGCAGCCGCGCGATCGGGCGGCCAAGGCGCACGCCCTTGTCGGTCTCGACCAGCGGGCGTTCGATCAGCAGCGGATCGATCATCATCGCGTCGAGGATCGCGTCGGCATCGCCATGCTTGACCGCCTTGGCGCCGTCTTCGGCCATACGGAGACCCTGGCGCGGCGTCATGCCGGCGCGGTCGTAGAGGCGGACGAGGTCCGCGCGGGAGGGGGGAGTCTTCAGATATTCGACGATCGTGACGTCCGCGCCCGCGTCCTGCAGCAGGGCGAGCGCCTCGCGCGACTTGGAGCAGCGTGGGTTATGGTAGATCGTCGCCTTCACGCATGCTCCGTCGTTATCGAACTCACCCGGGCCAGAACACGTGTCCCGCCCGCCTCTTGTTCTCCCGCCTTTGCGGGAGAACAATCCAAGTTGCAGGGAAGACTACGCCCCCTGCTTAGCGAGCCACTCTTCCAGCCACTTGATCGTGTACGCGCCTTCCTGGAACTCGGCATCGTCGAGCAGCGCGCGATGCAAGGGGATCGTCGTCGTGACGCCCTCGATCACCATCTCCTCGAGCGCACGCCGCAACCGGCGCAGCGCGCCCTGGCGGGTCGTGCCGTAGACGATCAGCTTGGCGATCATCGAGTCGTAATATGGTGGCACGCGGTAGCCGGCATACAGCCCGCTATCGACGCGGACGTGCATCCCGCCCGGCGCGTGATACACCTTCACCAGCCCCGGCGACGGCGCGAAGGTGCGCGGGTCTTCGGCGTTGATGCGGCATTCGATCGCATGGCCGCGGAACTGGACGTCTTCCTGGCGCAGCGTCAGCGGATGCCCCTCGGCAACCCGGATCTGTTCGCGGACCAGATCGAGGCCGGTGATCATCTCGGTCACCGGATGCTCGACCTGGAGCCGCGTGTTCATCTCGATGAAATAGAATTCGCCCGCTTCCCACAGGAACTCGATCGTCCCGGCGCCGCGATAGGCCATGTCGGCCATCGCCTTGGCGACGATGCCGCCCATCCGCTCGCGTTCTTCGGCGGTGATGATCGGCGAGGGGGCTTCCTCGAGCACCTTCTGATGGCGGCGCTGGAGCGAGCAGTCGCGCTCGCCGAGATGGATCGCGTTGCCGTTGCCGTCGCCGAAGATCTGGAATTCGATATGCCGCGGATTGCCGAGGTATTTTTCCATGTAGACGGTGGCGTCGCCGAACGCGGCCTTCGCCTCGCTGCCCGCCTGCTGCATCTGCGTTTCGAGGTCTTCGGGATCGTTGACGACCTTCATGCCGCGACCACCACCGCCCGACGCGGCCTTGATGATCACCGGATAGCCGATCGATTCGGCGATTCGCTTGGCCTCGGCGATGTCACTGATCGCGCCGTCGGAGCCGGGGACGAGCGGCAGCCCGAGCGCGCCTGCCGTGCGCTTGGCCTGAACCTTGTCGCCCATCGTGCGGATGTGCTCGGGCTTGGGGCCGACGAACAGGATGTTGTGCAGCTCAACGATCTCGGCGAACTGTGCGTTCTCGCTGAGAAAACCGTAGCCCGGATGGATCGCGTCAGCGCCCGAAATCTCGGCCGCCGAGATGATGTTGGGGATGTTCAGATAGCTGTCGGTGGCCGACGGCGGTCCGATGCAGATCGCCTCGTCCGCGAGCCGCACGTGCATCGCGTCGGCGTCGGCGGTCGAATGGACCGCCACCGTCTTGATGCCCATCTCATGGCAGGCACGGTGGATCCGCAGCGCGATCTCGCCGCGGTTCGCAATGAGCAGCTTCTTGATTTGCGGCATTATTCCACCACGACCAGCGGCTGGTCGAACTCGACCGGCTGGCCGTTCTCGACGAGAATCGCGGTGACGGTGCCGGCCGACGGCGCGACGATCGTGTTCATCACCTTCATCGCCTCGATGATCAGCAGCGTGTCGCCCGCATTGACCTTCTGGCCGATGGTCGAGAACGGCTTCGCCTCGGGGTTGGCGGCGAGATAGACGGTGCCGACCATCGGCGATTTCACCGCGCTCGCGCTGATCGCCGGGGCCGACGCGCCGACCTCGGCCTGCGGGATCGCGAGCGGTGCGGAGACGGGGGCCGCCGCGGGGGCGGGCGCGTAATGCGCGACGGGCGCGGCCTGGGCGGCCTTGCGCGCGACGCGGATCCGGCGCGAACCGTCCTCGACTTCGATCTCGGTCAGCTGCGTGGTGTCGAGGAGTTCGGCGAGCTGGCGCACCAGGGTCACATCGACCTGCATCGCACCGGTGTTTTCTGTATTGTCGGTCATGGCGGGGCCTCCTGTCAGAACCGTGCGACGGCTTCAAGCGCGAGCAGATACGAAAGCGCGCCGAAACCCGCGATCGTACCCTTCGACGCCTGGCCGACCAGGCTGACGTGCCTGAACGATTCGCGCGTATGGGGATTGGAAAGATGCACTTCGATCACCGGCGTCTTCACGCCCTTGATCGCGTCATGGACCGCGACCGAGGTGTGCGTGAACGCGCCGGCGTTGAGGATCACCGCCTTGGCGCCGCGCGCCTGCGCTTCCTGGATCCAGTCGACGAGGTGCCCCTCGTGATTCGACTGGCGCATGTCGATCGTCAGGTCGAGTTCGCGCGCGCGATCCTCGAGCATCCCGGCGATGTCGTCGAGCGTCTCGTCGCCATAGATCTCCGGCTCGCGCGTCCCCAGCAGGTTGAGGTTGGGGCCGTTCAGGACGAATATCGTATCGGGCAAGGTCGGCCTTTCGGTTGCGGGCGCTGCGGCGCGGTCTCTATATGCGTGTCACGCCATTCCTTACAGGCCCGTCTCGCGACAAGTCGAGCCGCGCCTTCGCTGTATAGTGGATCACACACCCATGCCCCATTCCGATGGCACCGTCTCGATCACCGTCAACGGCGAGCACAAGCGCGTCACCGCCGGGCTTTCGCTCACCGCACTTGCAACCGAACTCGGCCTCGTTCCCGAGAAGATCGCGGTCGAACGCAACATGGAAGTGGTGCCGCGCTCGACTCTGGCGGACGTCATGGTCGAGGACGGCGACGACCTGGAGATCGTGCATTTCGTCGGCGGCGGTGACCATGCCGACAGCTGGACCGTCGCCGGGCAGAAATTCACGTCGCGGCTGATCGTCGGCACCGGCAAATACAAGGATTTCGCGCAGAACGCCGCCGCCGTCGAGGTGTCGGGCGCGGAGATCGTCACCGTCGCCGTACGCCGCGTCAACGTGTCGGATCGCAACGCGCCGATGCTGACAGACTTCATTGACCCGAAAAAGATCACCTATTTGCCCAACACCGCGGGCTGCTTCGATGCCGAATCGGCGATTCGCACGCTGCGGCTGGCGCGCGAGGCAGGCGGCTGGGAGCTGGTGAAGCTCGAGGTGCTGGGCGAGGCAAAGACGCTTTATCCCGATATGGTCGAGACGTTGCGCGCCACCGAGATCCTGGCGAACGAGGGCTTCAAGCCGATGGTCTATTGCGTCGACGATCCGATCGCGACGAAGCGGCTGGAGAATGCGGGCGCGGTCGCGATCATGCCGCTGGGCGCGCCGATCGGCTCGGGGCTGGGCATCCAGAACCGCGTGACGATCCGGCTGATCGTCGAGGGGGCAGGGGTGCCCGTGTTGGTCGATGCAGGCGTCGGCACCGCGTCCGATGCCGCGGTGGCGATGGAGCTCGGTTGCGACGGCGTGCTGATGAACACTGCGATCGCCGAGGCGAAGGATCCGCTGATGATGGCCGCGGCGATGAAGGCCGCGGTCGAATCGGGGCGGCTGGCTTATCGTGCCGGCCGGATGGGGCAGCGGCGCTATGCGGATCCGTCGAGCCCGCTGGCCGGGCTGATCTGAGTGCGCGCTTCTCAAACTGGGTCATGACGCAAACGTCACGGAACCCACGTTAAAGATGACCGTTATACCTTTACAAGTTCAGAGCGGCACGACTGGCGTGACGCGAAACAGATGGAGGCTCTGATGGGCGAATTCACCGATAAGGTCGCAGCAGCAGGCAACAAGGCTGCAGGCAACGTCAAGGAAGCCGTCGGCAAGGCGACCGATAATGATCGTCTGGTAGCCGAAGGCGAGGCACAGCAGGCCAAGGGCACTGCGCAGAACGTCAAGGGCAGCGTCAAGGGCGCACTCGGTGACGACATCTAAGCTTTGGCTTGATGCATGAATATTGGCCGCTTCGGGAAACCGGGGCGGCCTTTTCTTTATGCGCGGTCTACCGCGACCACGACCCCGGCGAAGGCCAGGGCCTAATTGGCGGACGATTGTGACCGAGGTTATCACGTGGTTACCTCGGTCATGCCAATTGGGGCCCCGCCTTCGCCGAGGTGGTAGATAGCCCGTCAGGGTGGTGGACAGGCCCCTTGCCCCACGACCCAAACCCCATCACGAGCACCCTCATGACCTTCCCCACTCGCACCTACGCCGCATTCCTGTTCGACATGGACGGCACGATCCTCACCTCGATCGCCTCCGCCGAGCGTACCTGGACAAAATGGGCGATCGCGCATGGCCTCGACGCCGCGACGTTCGTGCCGACGATCCACGGGGTGCAGTCGGTCGAGACGGTCCGGCGGCTGAACCTCCCCGGCGTCGATCCGGTCGTGGAAGCCGCGGCGATCACCGCTGCCGAGATGGAAGATGTGGGCGACATCGCGCCGATCGCCGGCGCCGCGGCGTTCCTCGCCAGCCTGCCGGCCGAGCGCTGGACGATCGTTACCTCCGCGCCGCGCGCGCTCGCCGAGGTGCGTCTCAAGGCAGCCGGCCTGCCGATCCCCGCGACGATGATTGCCGCTGATGACATTCCAAACGGCAAGCCCGCCCCGGATTGTTTCCTGATCGCAGCCGAACGGCTGGGCGTCCTGGCCACGGATTGCCTGGTGTTCGAGGATGCCCCAGCCGGTATTACAGCAGGCGAGGCGGCTGGCGCAGATGTTCTGGTGATCACCGCTACGCATGGGATGACCCATCGGCCCGATGCCCGTCACCTCAAGATACAGGATTATCTGAACGTGACGGCGACGGTTACGTCGGACGGTGAACTCGTGATGGTATCGCTCTGACGCGAACGATCGGCGCGTTCAAACCAAAGTACCACGCTCTTGTGCACGCGCAATCAACTCATCGTTCGCGGCTTCGTCAAGGCGTCCAGCGGTACGCAACGCAGCTTCGGGAGTCATCGCGATGACCGCCCCGTTCGGCCCGTCGATCACAACCTCGCCGTTTTCATGGAAAACGTCGCGGGGTTCGGTATGCGGACTAATCATCGCGCGCTCCTGATCTTTCAGGATCAACGTCGGTCGAGACGGATAGGTCCACGATGCTGACTCTTCCCGTCAGCCGATAACCGATTCGCCCATCCATCGATCGAACAATTGCGGCCACAACGACCCCGGCGAACGCGGCGAGAGGCGCGTCCCGAAACCATGGCCGCCATGCTGAAGGAAATGTGCTTCCGCCGGAATGCCAGCGCGACGAGCGGCGGCGAGCGTGTCGACACTGTTCGCGACCGGTACGGTGGTGTCATCCTCGGCATGGACGAGGAACAGCGGCGGGTCGCCCGCCTTCAATTGGCGGTCGATCGCGTAGCGTGCCTGAACGGCAGGCACCGGGTCCGGGCCGAGCAGGTTGGCGCGCGATCCGCCATGGCTGCGGCCGGGGTCCATGTTGGAGACCGCGTACATCAGGCCCGCCCAGGCCGGCCGTGCCGAATGCCGGTCGGCGGCGTCGACCGGACGATACGCCTTGAAGTCGTGGAGCACCGCCACGGAGCCGGCAAGGTGTCCGCCGGCCGAGAAGCCGAGCACGCCCAGCTTCTCCGCCTTGATCCCGTAGGCGCGCGCATTGGCTCGGATCAACCGCATCGCGCGCTGCGCGTCGGCAAGCGGCACGTCGGCGCGGTCCGCCCACCCTTCGCCCGGCAGGCGGTAGCTCAGCACGAATGCGGTGATCCCGAACGCGTTCAACGCGCGCGCGACATCGATCCCCTCGTTACGCAGCGAGGTGATCGAATAGCCGCCGCCGGGCACGATCAGCACCGCGCGACCGTCGGGCCGGGCAGCGCGAAACACGCCGACTTCCGGGTGGACGACGCCGCGCATCTGGAAGTCGCGATACCCGTCGGGGTAGCGCGGCATCCGCGGCTGCGGGATAGGCAGCGGGTTCGGCGCACCCGGGGGGATGCCGGGCCATAGCGCGAACCGCTCGGCAGGGGGCCAGATCGGCAGCTCGGGTGCGCGTGGCTGGCCGGAAGTGCGTTGTGCCCCACTCCGCGCGAAGACGGCAGGTGTAAGGCCCGCAGCGAGGGGAAGGGCAAGGAGCGAGCGGCGGTCAAAGGTCATGCCGGATTTCTAGACGATCGATCGGCGTCGGGGGAGGGGCGTATGCCGCGAATGGCGATTATTCGCATTGGCTCTCCAGTCTCGCCTCGAGCCACCGCCTCAAAACACTGCCAAAGCCGCGTGTAGCGTGAGCGCGGCGACCATCATGCTCGACAGGACGAAGAACAGGAAGCGGACGCGGACGCGGTTGCTGGTCGACTGCACCAGACTGTGCAGGATCCTCAGCCCGACATAGGCCCAGGCGATCCAGGTGTTGGGGCCGTTTCCCGTGCCGCTCAACGCCAGAACGGTACAGATCGCGTAGAACAGCGTCGGCTGCTCCATCAAATGATTGTAATTATGCGCCTTCCACTGCGCCTGTGGCGGCAACGACCGGTCGGCATCGGCGGCCTTCGTACCGACGAGGGTGCTCATGTCGATGCCCGCCGCCTTCATCGCTGGTAGTCGCGTCGCGAGCGTCCAGGCCAGCATGACCAGCGTCCACGCGATCAGCACGACCATAGGTCGCAGGATGTCGCTGTGCATGAAAAAGCCTCCCCCGGTTATCCGGAGAAGGCTGCCTCAGTTACATGTGCGGAGCAATGTCTGAATCCTCCCCCGCCAGGGGGAGGTGGCAGGCGCAGCCTGACGGAGGGGGAGGGAAGGGCAACTTACGTTCCGTGTCCGCCCCCTCCATCGCCTTCGGCGCCACCTCCCCCTAGCGGGGGAGGATCAGCGGCTCAGTCGAAGCTCGCGCCCCACTTGCGGACCGGACGGTCCTTCCAAAGCCCGCGGTGATACGCGTCCGACGCCAGCAGCGGCATGACCGAACCCGCTTCGGCGAACACCATCTGCTCGATGCCGGTGTTGACCTTGCCCCACGAGGCGGCCTCCTGCAGCGTCGACGACGAGCACGCACCGTCGCGCACGTCGGCGACCGTGATCTGCACCGCGTACTTGTGGACCTGGACGTCGTCGTGGCCGAGGATCTCGGCGCAGACGACGGTGTCCTGGATGAAGTTCTTCGGCACGCCGCCGCCGATCATGAGAAGCCCGGTGGTGCCCGCCTTGATCTTGATCTCGGTGAGCTCGCGGAAATCGGCGATCGCGTCGAGCACCATGTACGGCTTGCCCGCCTTGACCGCGTCGACCTGGTGCTTGACGAGCCCGAAACCTGCCGAGCTGTCGACGAACGCCGGGCAGAAGATCGGCACGTCATGCTCATAGGCGAGCTTGACGAGGCTGTTCTCCTTCTTGCCGTGCTCGACGAGGTACTTGCCCATCTCGCGGATGAATTCGCGGCTCGAATAGGCGCGCGGCTCGAGCGTCTCGGCGATCTCGAAGATCGTGTGGTCGACGTGCTGGAGCTCTTCCTCGTCGATATAGGTGTCGTAGATCCGGTCGATCATCAGCGAGCGCAGCACGTCGTCGTGCGGTACTTCGAGCGCCTGATAATGCTTGTGGCCGAGGCCCTCGAAGAAATCCATGTCGACGATCGTCGCGCCGGTCGCGACGATGCCGTCGATCATGTTGTTGCGCAGCAGTTCGGCATACAGGTCCATGCAACCGCCGGCCGAGGTCGAACCCGCGATCACGAGGAAGATCGTGCAGTCCTTGTCGGCCAGCATCTGGTTGTAGATGTCGGTCGCACGACCGAGGTCGCGGCTGGTGAACGACATCTTCTTCATCGCGTCGACGATCGGCCGCGCGTCGAAGCTCGTGATGTCGATATGCTCGACGGTGGTGGACAGGAGCTCAGCCTTGCGCTGCGCGTCGATGCGGGTGTCTTCGGTCATGTGAATTTGCTCCATAAGTCCCCCTTCCGCTTGCGGGAGGGGTTAGGGGAGGGACTGAAATATCCGCGAACGCCAACGCTCACGGACAAGCCCTCCCCCGACCCCTCCCGTAAACGGGAGGGGAGGAAGAAGGGCGCGGTACTAAAGCTTGGTTACAGCTTGACGACGTTCGACGCGAGGTCCTGGAACCGCTCATCGTACAGCGAGACCATCGGCTCGTCGGTGACGATCACCGTCTCGTCCGATCCGAACCCGTTGAACGCGGTCCGCATCGCCGAGCCGTACGCGCCGAGCATGCCGATCTCGATGTAATCGCCGGCCTGCGTGTCGGCGGGCAGCAGGAACGGGCCGACCATGTAATCCATGTCGTCGCACGTCGGACCGTAGAAGCTGAACTCCATGTCCTTCGCCCGGCTTTCCGGCTCGCGGAGCAGTTCGACCGGGAAACGCCAGCCGATATGCGCCGCATCGAACAGCGCGCCATACGCGCCGTCGTTAATGTACAGCTCGGTCCCGCGGCGCTTTTCGACGCGCACGATAATCGACGAATATTCCGCACACAGCGCGCGGCCCGGCTCGCACCACAGCTCGGACGAATAGCTGACGGGCAGCGATTCGAACGACCGGTGGATCGTCTCGAAGAAATGCTCGAGCGGCGGGGGCTCCATGCCCGGATAGGACGACGGGAAGCCGCCACCAACGTCGATCACGTCGACCGTGACCGCCGCCTCGACGATCGCCGCACGGACGCGCTCCATCGCGTTCGAATACGCTTCGGGAGTCATCGCCTGCGAACCGACATGGAAGCAGATGCCGAGCGCGTCCGCCGCCTGGCGGGCTGCGAACAACAGCTCCTTGGCTTCATGCGGGGCGGCACCGAACTTCGACGCGAGGCTCAGCTTCGAATGTTCGGACGACACGCGCAACCGGACGCACAGCGTCAGGTCGGTCGCTTCGTTGGTCGCGCGAACGACCTTGTCGAGCTCTTCGAGGCTGTCGAGGCTGAAGGTACGAACGCCGTGCGTGAAATACGCCTCGCGCACTGCTTCCTCGGCCTTGACCGGGTGCATGAAGCACAGGGTCGCCTGCGGGAGCGTCCGCGCGACCAGGCGCACTTCGGCGATCGACGCCACGTCGTAATGCGTGATGCCGTTGTCCCACAGGATCTGCAGGAGTTCGGGAGACGGGTTCGCCTTCACCGCATACATTGAGCGACCCGGAAACTTCTCGACGAAGAACCGAGCGGCGCGCGCAGCAGCGTGCGGACGAACGAGCGTGACCGGATCAACCGGGCGCCCTTTAGCGATGTCGATGCCGCTCCCGATGGGGGAGGTGTCGGCGGTCGAATGGGCTTTCGCTAACCCCAGCGCGATATGATGCTTAACCAATTCAAGGGACCTCCAATGTCCTGAGACAAATTACAAAAACACTGCCTTGCGGTTGGAAGTCCCATGGGGCAGCGGAAGCGCGATCTAGGGTTACGCGCCCCCCATGTAAATAGCGTTTGGCGGATAGGAGACGGTGTGTGACGATTTTGCGACAACCGACGCGGGCGGGTGTGCGGGATGCCGCGGAAAAGATCGCCCGGATCCTCCCGCCGACACCTTTGTCCGTCAGCGAAATCAGAGGCGTATCGGTCGCTTTCAAAGCTGAATCGCTGCAACCCATCGGCGCGTTCAAGATTCGCGGCGCGTGGCATCGGCTCACCGCCTTGGACGAGGTCGCACGAAAGAAAGGCGTGGTCGCGTTTTCGTCGGGCAATCACGCGCAAGGTGTGGCGTGGGCGGCGAAGCGGCTCGGGATTTCGGCGACGATCGTGATGCCGTCGGACGCGCCGCGCCTGAAGCGCGAGTCGACGCTGGCGCTGGGTGCGGAGGTCGTCACCTACGACCGCGCCACCGAAAGCCGCGAGGCAATCGCCGCGGGACTGGCCGAAGCGCGCGGCGCGACGTTGGTACCCAGCTTCGACGACCCGTGGATCATCGAAGGGCAGGGCAGCACCGGGATCGAAGCGGCCGCGCAGATGGCAGCGCTCGGCATGGGCGTGCCGAGCCGTGTCGTGATCCCGTGTGGCGGCGGCGGTCTGTCGGCGGGCATCGCGCTCGCGTTGAAGGACAGCGCCATCACCGTCGTCGAACCCGAGGGCTGGGACGACATGCGTCGTTCGCTGGAGGCCTCCTGGATCGAACCGGTCGGCCCCAACCCGCCGCCGACCGCCTGCGATTCGCTCCAGACCCTACGCGTGTCGCCGCTGACCTTCGACGTCCTCTCCCGCCGCGATGCGACCGGCGTCGCGGTCAGCGAATCGGAGATCGCGGCGGCGCAGCGTTGGGCGGCGGAACGGCTACGGCTGGTGATCGAACCCGGCGGCGCGGTCGGATTGGCGGCAGTGCTCGCCGGCAAGGTGAGGCTCGAACCCGGGCTGCTGGTCATCCTGTCCGGCGGCAACGTCGACATCGCCGCCTATGCAAAGGCGATGGCCGCATGAATGCCGCACTGATCTCGATCGCGGCGGCAGCGCCCACCATCGCGATGCTGGGCATGTTCGCCTGCCTGATCGGCGGGGTCATGTTGATCGCGAAGAAGCGCGACACGAAAAAGGGCGTGCTGATGCTGGTGATGGCCGCAGTGCTGCTGGCCAACGTAGCGATCTGGACCCTCTAACTCTCTCGCCCCTGCGGGGAGAGGGAAGGGGCCCGCCGCACTTGCGGTGGGAAGGGAGAGGGGAGTTGGGGAGAGATCCGCTCTCCCCAACTCCCCCTCATCCGGCGCAAGCGCGCCACCTTCTCCCCGAGGGGAGAAGGCCAGGTTCACCGGATCGGCGAGTTCGGATCGAGGCGCATGTCGAGATACTTGTCCACGCTCCCCATCAGCTCGGGCATCTCGTGCTCGAAGAAGTGGTTCGCCTTCGGGATGGTATCGTGATGGATCGTGATGTGCTTCTGCGTGCGGAGCTTATCCACCAGCTTCTGCGTGGCACCCGGCGTCGCGACCTCGTCGCCCTCGCCCTGGATGATGATCCCGCTCGACGGGCAGGGCGCGAGGAACGTGAAGTCGTACAGGTTCGCCGGCGGCGCGACCGAGATGAAGCCGCGGATCTCGGGGCGGCGCATCAGCAGCTGCATGCCGATCCACGCGCCGAAGCTCACGCCCGCAATCCAGGTCGTCTGCGCCTCCGGGTGGAAGCTCTGCACCCAATCGAGCGCGCTCGCCGCATCGCTCAATTCGCCGACGCCATTGTCGAACACGCCCTGGCTCTTGCCGACGCCGCGGAAGTTGAACCGCAACGTGGCAAAGCCGCGCCGCTGGAACGTCTTGTACAGCTGCTGCACGATCGCGTTGTTCATCGTGCCACCCGCCGATGGATGCGGGTGCAGGATCATCGCGACGGGTGCGCGCGGGCGTGGACCCGGCGCAAAACGACCTTCGAGGCGGCCTTCGGGACCGGGGAAAATGACTTCGGGCATGGGGCACTCGCGAACTGGAGGCGCACTCGGGTGGAGTGACGGAATATGCGCGCTATATAAGGTCCGAGCCCCTTTTCGCAATTGGAACCGACCCTGGCCCGTCACGACTCGCGTATCTACCTCGATCACGCCGCCACCACGCCGATGCGCCCCGAGGCCATCGCGGCGGTGATGGAGGGCATGGCGCGCTGGGCGAACCCGTCCTCGCCGCATGCCGAGGGGCGGGAGGCACGGCGCGCGTTGGAGGATGCGCGAGCGAGGATCAAGTCGGTTCTGGGTTGGACGGGTGAAGTGATTCTGACCAGCGGAGCAAGCGAGGCACTCGCGATCGGCTTGGGCCGATCGAAGGCGGTGCGTCAGCTCGTTTCTGCCGTAGAGCACGACGCCGTCTTTCGCGCTGCTCCTCGGGCAGACATTCTGCCGATTATCGATGGCCAGCCGGATGAGGTTTTCTTAGCGGAGTATCTCGATACCGGCGCCCCGCCGGTCGTGGCGATCCAATCGATAAATTCGGAGACGGGAACTGCCTTGCTCCCTTACGTCCGCTCGCCAACTCTCAAAATGGTTCAGGACGCAGGCGGTTTGGTACTGGCGGACTGTTCGCAATCGGCCGGGAAGATGCCGCTCCCAGACGCCGATATGGTCGTGGTGTCGGCACACAAGCTTGGAGGTCCGCCGGGCGTGGGTGCGCTGTTCGTCAGAAATTTCGGGATGCTGGAGCCGACAGGCGGTCACGAGTCAGGCTACCGCGCGGGAACCGAAAACCTCCCTGGCGTACTTGGATTTGCCGCAGCGCTTGATGTCGTAAGTTCATGGTCGACTGACGTCGAGCAGCGGTTCGATTTCAAGAACTCGCTGCACGAGGTGGCCGAAATCAACATGCCCGGCGTTCAGTGCTCGCACATCTTTTCCGTCGCGATGGAGCATTTGCCTTCGGCCGCACAGTTGATCCGCCTAGATGGCATGGGTTTTTCCGTCTCTGCCGGCAGCGCTTGTTCGTCGGGAACGTTGAAGACTAGTCGTTCGCTTGCAGCCTTCGGCGTTTCGGACGTCGCCGCTGCGCGAACGATCCGAATCAGTCTTGGCTGGTCAACGACGGTCGAAGAACTGAACCAGTTTGCCCGAGCGTTTCGCACTCTTGCGCACGATGCGGCAGCGCGCGCCGCATGATCTATCTCGACTACCAGGCGACCACCCCGCTCGCGCCCGAAGCGCTCGCCGCCATGCTCCCCTGGCTCGAATCGCAGCATGCCAATCCGCATTCGCCCCACCGCGAAGGTCGCCGCGCGAAAGCGGCCGTCGAAGTCGCCCGCGATCAGGTCGCCGCATTGCTCCCCCCCGGCGGCCGCATCGCCTTCACCAGCGGCGCGACCGAGGCGCTGAACTGGGCGATCAAGGGCACGCGCGGTCCGATCGTGACGCTCGCCAGCGAACATGCGGCCGTCCTCGACACGGCCGCGGCCGAAGCGGCGAGGGGGCGCGACGTCACCATAATCCCGGTCGGTGCGGACGGCATGGTCGACCTTGACGCAGCCCGCTCGGCGATACGCTCCGGTACCGGCCTCGTCGCCGCGATGCTCGTCAACAACGAGATCGGCGTCATCCAGCCCATCGCGGCACTCGCCGAGATCGCTCACGACTCTGGTGCGCGGATGCTCTGCGATGCAGTACAAGGCTACGGCCGCGTCCCGATCCCCGCCACCGTCGACCTGATCGCCATCTCGGCACACAAGGTCCACGGTCCCAAGGGGATCGGCGCGCTCTGGATCCGCGATGGCGTAGACCTCGCCCCCCTGATGCACGGCGGCGGGCAGGAAGCGCCGGGCCGCTCCGGCACGCTATCGCCCGCCCTGTGCGCAGGCTTCGGCGTCGCAGCGCGCCTGATGGCCGATCGCAAGGACCAAGACGAAGTGCATCTCGACCGCCTCTGGTCGCTGGCCCGCGACCGTCTCGGCCCAGGCTGGACGATCAACGGCTCGATCGAACATCGCTACCACGGCAATCTCAACGTCCGCCGCGAAGGTCTCGACGTGAACCGCCTCATGTCCGACCAGCGTGACATCGCCTTCTCCGCCGGATCCGCCTGTGCCAGCGGCTCCGGCCGTTCGAGCCACGTCCTGCGCGCGATCGGCCTTACCGAAGCCCAGGCACGGTCGAGCATCCGCCTCGGCTTCGGCCGCTACACCACCGAAACCGAACTGCGCGACGCCATCAATGCGATCGTCGCCGCAGCCGAGGCACAATGGCCATGATTGTCCGCTTCATCGCCCGTGACGGCAGCATAGGTAGCGTCGCGGCCAATCCCGGCGACCGGCTGCTCGACGCTGCGCAGGCGGACGGCCAGCCGCTCGAAGGCACCTGCGAAGGCCAATTGTCCTGCGCGACCTGCCACGTCATCGTCGACGCCGCCGACTTCGCCCGCCTGCCGCCTGCGAGCGAGGACGAGGAGGACATGCTCGATCTCGCGCACAACGCGACTCGCACCAGCCGGCTCGCCTGCCAGATCCGCCTTACCGAAGCCCTGGATGGACTGACCGTGAGGATTCCCGCTTAGGTCAGCAAAGCTTACAGGAAGACAACGGCCGGTTCAGGGAACGTCCACCGCAGAAAGTGGATTATCCCCTCATCGCCTCAATGTACGAGGCCTTGAGAGGAGTACCGGACATGAAGATTATCGCAATGTTCGCCGCTGGCGCGTTGGCCGCCGGAACGCTGTTCGCCTCGGCTCCCGCCGATGCCCAACGCCATGGTTGGGACGGTCCGCGCGGCGGACCCGGATGGCACGGCCCCCGCGGCGGTCGCGGCTGGCACGGGCGTCGCGGCTGGGACGGCCCGCGCCACGGGTATCGCGGATACGGCGGCTATCGCGGTGGCGGCTATGGCTATCGCGGACCGCGGGGCTACGGCCGGTCGCGCGTCGTGTGCCACATCGAGCGCGGCTATTACGGCCCGGTTCGCCGCTGTTTCCGCCGCTGATACGGAACCGTAACGACGCGTTTTAGTTTAACATAGGTTGCCGGGTTTTGCAGGACCCGCACCAGCAGGAGAATATCATGAAATTGTTCACGCTCGCCGCCGCCGGTCTCGTCGCACTCACCGGTTTGGCCCCCGTCGGCATCGCTGCCGAAGCCTCGGCACAGCGCACCGTCGTCCATGAGCGCACCGTCGTGCGGCACAACGACAACCGTCCGGGTTACCGTCGTCACGCCGTTCGCACGCGCCAGGTCTGCCGCAACGTCTATCGCAACCATCACCGCCAGCGCGTCTGCCGCACGGTCCGCTACAACCGCTAAGTCAACACCCGCTCTTAAAGCGGCTTGATCATCCCGCCCGACCCCGCCATATGCGCCGCGGGAGCCGGGCGGACGTGGTCGTCGCCAACTTGGTCAGATCCGGAAGGAAGCAGCCACAACGATTTCGCCGCGGGTCGTCCCGGCTCCCACCGCGAACATGTCGTACCGACATGTGAGCGCGGCCAGCGGCGCAAAGCGCCGTCTGACGCTGCGGCTTAGCCGCAGCGCACTTTCTTCCTGCTTCGATTTACGACCGCCACCCTTGACTTCGCATACCCGCGAATGTTCCCGAAACGTTCCAAACCATTGTCCTACACCGTCACGCTGTGCCAGGCTTGGTCCATGCTCCACATCCACACCAAAACCGGCCCGGCACGCTGCTCTGCCGACACAAGTGCAGACCCTTCCGAGCGTCTATACTTTCTATACTTCACTCCCCTTCGACAGCACGCGCCGCAGCCGCTATGACGATCGCAATGTCAGATTCCTTCGACCTGGGCGAACCCCCGCAGCCGGCCAAAGCGCCAGCCCAAACAGGGGACGCCGCCTACCGCGTGCTCGCGCGCAAATACCGTCCGCAGACCTTTTCCGAACTGATCGGGCAGGATGCGATGGTCCAGACGCTCGGCAACGCGATCAAGCGCGACCGGCTGGCGCACGCCTTCCTGATGACCGGTGTGCGTGGTGTCGGGAAGACCTCGACCGCGCGGCTGATCGCCAAGGCGCTCAACTGCATCGGCCCGGACGGCGAGGGCGGCCCGACGATCGATCCGTGCGGCGTCTGCGAACCCTGCCGCGCGATCGCCGAGGGGCGCCATATCGATGTGATCGAGATGGATGCCGCCAGCCATACCGGCGTCGACGACGTCCGTGAGATCATCGACGCGTCGCGCTATTCGGCGGTCACCGCGCGGTTCAAGATCTACATCATCGACGAAGTCCACATGCTGTCGAAGAACGCGTTCAATGCGTTGCTGAAGACGCTCGAGGAGCCGCCGCCGCATGTGAAGTTCCTGTTCGCAACCACCGAAGTGAACAAGGTCCCGGTGACGGTCCTCTCGCGCTGCCAGCGTTTCGACCTGCGCCGCATCTCCGCCGAACAGCTCGCCAAGCATTTTGCGTGGGTGTCGAGCGAAGAAGGCGTCGCCGCCGATCCCGAGGCGCTGATGCTGATCGCGCGCGCAGCGGAAGGCTCTGCGCGCGACGGCCTGTCGATCCTCGACCAGGCGATCGCGCATGCGGGCCTCGAAGGCGGCGGCGTGACGGCGGATGCGGTCCGCCAGATGCTCGGCCTGTCCGATCGTGGCGCGGTGCGCGATCTGCTCACGCTGATCCTCGCCGGCGACGGGGCAGGGGCGCTCGCCTCCATGCGCCGCCAATATGATTACGGCGTCGACCCGTTATCGGTGCTTCGCTCGCTGCTCGAAACCGTCCACGGCATCACGCTGACCAAGGTCGGCACGCCGCCCGACGCCGCACAACCCGCCGAGGAACGCGCGGCACGCGAGGAATGGGCGGCATCGCTTGGCTACCCCGCGCTGCACCGTCTGTGGCAGCTGTTCCTCAAGGGGCATGACGAGGTCGCCAAGGCCGCACTGCCGATCGAGGCCGCCGAGATGGCGCTGTTGCGCGCGATCTACGCCTCGACGCTCCCCGATCCCGGCGAACTTGCGCGGCAGATCGCCAGCGGCACGGCGCCCGTGGCTGCACCCGCATCGACGTCGCCGCCGCCTGCGACCCCGTCCGGTGAAACGCCGCCCTGGAAGGCGGGATCTGCCGTCGCGGCACCCGAACCGGTCGCGACCGGACCGATCCTGCCGCCGACCTTCGAAGCGCTGGTCGATCTGCTCGACGAATCGGGCGGCCTGGCTATCGCCGCACGCCTTCGTCACGGTGCGCGCATCGTCAGCTATGCGCCGCCTGAATTCGCGCTCAGCGGCAGTCGTCCGGTGTCGGCCGACACGCTCGCCGAGCTCGGCGCGCTGTTGAAGACGGTGACTCGGACGGCGTGGAAAGTGTCGATCGTCGATGCACCCGGCGAGCCGACGCTGCGCGAGGCGCAGGACGCCGCCGACGCCGCGGTGCGTCAAGCCATTCTCGAATCCCCCATCATGAAGGCCGCGGTGGCAGCGTTTCCCGACGCCCAGCTCGAATCGTGGCCTGGCCAAAGGAGCAACGCATGAAGAATATCGACGAAATCCTCGCCATGGCGCAGAACGTCCAGAGCGAGATGGAAAAGGCGCAGGCCAATCTGGACACGATCGAGGTCGAGGGCGCATCCGGCGGCGGCCTGGTCAAGATCAAGGCCTCCGCCAAGGGCCGCATCATCAACATCGCGATCGACGACTCGCTGATGCAGATGAGCGAAAAGCAGATGCTCGAGGACCTGCTGACGGCCGCATTCAACGACGCACGCGCCAAGGCGGATGCGGTCTCGGGCAGCGAAATGTCGAAGATGACCAGCGGGTTGCAGCTTCCCCCGGGCTTCAAGCTGCCGTTCTGACCGTGGGTTGGGTTTCCCTGCGAAGGCGGGACCCAGTCTGGAATCCCCTCTTCGCGGGAGGACACGGGGGCCGAGTAAAGGCCTGCATCCCTACTGCCACCCCGGCCTACGCTGGGGTGGCACCCTTATGACGGGCCGTACGGGTCAGGAACGCAAACAGCTATCCAAGCCATCGTTCCGCACCACCGAAACGCGCCGCGACAGCGTATTCCCATGCTTGCGAACGAACCCATGCGGATCGATCGCAGCCCGCTTCTTCGGCAGCGGCAGCACCGCCGCGATCCGCCCCGCCTCGGTCGGCGAAAGCTTCGAAGCATCATGGTTGAAATACCGGATCGCCCCGGCATTCGCGCCGTAGGTCCCGATCCCGGTCTCGGCGATGTTGAGATACACCTCCATGATCCGCCGCTTCGGCCACAGCACTTCGATCAGCACGGTGAAATACGCCTCGAACGCTTTGCGCACATAGCCGCCGCCCTGGAACAGGAACGCGTTCTTCGCGGTCTGCTGGCTGATCGTCGATCCACCGCGGATCCGCCCGCCCTGCGCATTACGCGCCGCCGCCCCCGCCATCGCCTTGAAATCAAAGCCATGATGCGAACAGAACCGCGAATCCTCACCCGCTATCGCCGCACGCGCCATGTCTGGATCCATTTCCGACAGCGGCATCCAGTCCTTGGTCACGCCGTGTCCGTTGACGACGTCGCCCATCATCGTCCAGGTGAACGGCACCGGCACGAAGCGGTACAGTCCGACCCACGCGACCGTGACCAGCACGAACATGAAGACGATCTTGGCGAGGATGCGGAGGAAGCCCATCGGCATTCCTTATGCGATCGCCACGGCCTCGCCAATGACCGCGCGCGCAGCCGTAACGCCGGTCTCGTATGCTCCATGTGCGGTCGAGAAATCGAACGCGTGGCACGCCTCGCCGGCGAAGTGGATGCGGCCATCGACCGATGCGGCAAGGACAGCGCGCTGCCCGGCCCGGCCGATCCGCGCATGGCTGTAGCTGCCGCCGATATAGGGTTCGTGTCGCCAGCGGGTTGCAGCGAGCGGCGTGAAGTGCGCGCGCCAGTCGCTGCCGAGCAATCCGACGAGTTCGTCGATCGCGAACTGCGCGGCGTCGCGGTCCTCCAGCATCTCCGCGCAATCGCCGCCGAAGAAGCTCTCGACGATCGGCCAGCCGAACGGCGACAGGCGGTGGCTCGCGGTGCACGCGCTGTACGGATTGCCGATCAGGTGCGCGTTGGCGGGCCATTCGGGGCGGTCAACATGGAGGAAGACCTTGTCCGCGAACCCAAGTGGGAGATCGGCGGCCGCGGCATGCTTGTCGGAGAGTGGCGGGTCGAAGTCAATCTGCGCCTTCGCGAGCACGGTCGTGGGGACGCAGACGATGACATGATCTGCTTCGATCGTGCCGGCGGGGGTGTCGAGTTTGATGCGCCGGCCGCTATGGTCGATCCGCGTCACTGGTGTCGACAGTTGGACCGGCAGGCCGGCGGCATGGCTGGCAACGAGCGTGCCGTAGCCTTCCTTGACCGTCCAGTTGTCGTCGGTGGCGGCGTTTTCGTACGCGGCCCAGTCGTGGAGCGACACCTGCGCAAGGTTCGCACCATTGGCGTAACCGGAGATCGCGTCGATCTTCGGGCGCCACGGATCGCTCGGGTCGATGAAGTCAGAGAGAGGGCGGTCTTGGCCGCCGAGAGCGGCGAGAGCTCGCTCAGTCCAGTCTTGGTAGGCGGTGGCGGATGCTGCTTGGTCTTCGGGCGGGAAACCGAGGTCGCGCCACTGGCTACGCCAGTTCGTGTCCGAACGGTCGACCGTAAAGCCGGTTTTCTCCGCAATCGATGTCCACGGATTGCGCCCGGCGGAGTGCAGCCAACCGCAACCGGCGTCGACATGGTGCCCTGCGAAGGCGGGGCCCCAGTCTGGGCTCCCGCCTTCGCGGGAGAACAAGGAGAAGAGAGGAAGGCTTTTAGCTCTGCCGCCGAGGCGTTCGCTGGCCTCGACCAACAAGACGTCATGTCCCGCATCGTGCAGCGTTCTTGCCGCAGCAATGCCAGCCGCACCGCCGCCGATGACGACGGTGCGCGCCACCTTACGCCGCCAGCAGGCGCTTCTCGCCGGCGATGCGCATCATTGCCTTCTGGAGCTTCTCGAACGCGCGCACTTCGATCTGCCGGACCCGCTCGCGCGATACGCCGTAGACCTGCGACAGTTCCTCCAGCGTCTTGGGATCGTCGGTCAGCCGCCGCTCGGTGAGGATATGCTGCTCACGCTCATTGAGATCGTCCATCGCCGACACCAGCATCGAGTGGCGAACGTCCGCCTCCTGCGCATCGGCAACGATCTTGTCCTGCAACGGCGCGTCGTCCTGCAGCCAATCCTGCCATTGGCCCTCGCCATCCTCGCGCATCGGCACGTTGAGCGACGTGTCACCGCCCATCGCCATGCGGCGGTTCATGCTGACGACGTCAGTCTCCGCGACGCCCAGATCGGTCGCGATCTTGGTGACGTGCTCGGGGCGCAGATCGCCGTCCTCGAACGCGTCAAGGCGGCTCTTCATCCGACGCAGGTTGAAGAACAGCTTCTTCTGCGCGGCGGTGGTGCCCATTTTCACGAGGCTCCACGAGCGCAGGATATATTCCTGGATCGACGCTCGGATCCACCACATCGCGTAGGTGGCGAGACGGAAACCGCGCTCGGGCTCAAACTTCTTCACGCCCTGCATAAGGCCGATATTACCTTCGGAGATCAGCTCCGACGTCGGCAGGCCATAGCCGCGATAGCCCATCGCAATCTTCGCCACGAGACGAAGATGCGAGGTCACCAGCTGCGCCGCAGCCTCGGTATCGCCATGCTCCTGAAAGCGCTTGGCGAGCATATATTCCTGCTCGGGTTTGAGCAGCGGGAATTTCTTGATCTCGGCGAGATAGCGATTGAGGCCAGCCTCGCTGCCGAGCGCAGGAATCGTCGCTGGAACGTTGGAGCGGGCTGCCATTGTCGTAATCCCTTTCTGCTGACCTCGATTGCCGCACCGCGGCCCCCGATTGCCGCGTTGCGGCATAGTGTCGATTATCTATACGTGAAGCTGGGTGAACAGTTCCTGCATGTCGGCAGGCATTTCGCTTTCGAACGCCAAAGCGATACTTTTCACCGGATGGATGAACCCGAGATGCGCCGCGTGCAAGGCTTGCCGGCGGAAACCGAGCGTTTCGAGCAACGACTTCTGAGCTTGCTTTGTTCTACCATAGACCGGGTCTCCCAACAAGGCATGGCCGATCGAGGCCATATGCACGCGGACCTGATGCGTCCGCCCCGTCTCGAGCCTACACTCGATCAAAGCCGCATCGCGGAGCGTTTCGATCGTCGAGAAATGCGTCACCGCGCGCTTGCCGCCCTCGACGATCGCGATCTTCTTCCGGTTCTGCGGGCTGCGCGCGAGCGGTGCGTTGACCGTTCCGCTCGGTGGACGAGGGATACCGCCGACGATCGCCCTGTAGCGACGATCTATGCTGTGGTCGTGGAACTGCTTGGCGAGGCCCTCGTGCGCGCGGTCTGTCTTGGCGGCGATCATCAGCCCAGACGTATCCTTGTCGATGCGGTGAACGATGCCAGGCCGCGCGACGCCGCCGATACCCGATAAATTGCCGGCGCAGTGGTGAAGCAGCGCATTGACCAACGTGCCGTCGAAATTGCCTGCGGCGGGGTGGACGACGAGGCCAGCGGGCTTGTCGATCACGATCAGGTCGTCGTCTTCATACGCGACGACGAGCGGGATATCCTGCGCCTCGTTGTGCAGCGGCGTCGGCGGCGGGATCGCGACCGCGAACACTTGTCCGGTGGCGGCCTTCTTCGCCGAATCACGCCATTCACGGCCGTTGAGCGTCACCTGCCCCGCGGCGATCAGCGCCTTCAGTCGTTCGCGCGACATGTCGGGAAGAACTTCGGCGAGCGCGCGGTCGAGCCTCCAGCCATCGGTGGCCGGCGTAATCGATGCTTCGACGATGGAAACCCCCCGGTCCATGTCGTAGCGATGTGGCGATGAGCGTGACTATTTCAAGCGAAGTGCTGACACAACTTGTCGCAGCGGCAGACGCATCGCTATATTCGGAGATCTGCGGACTGTTGTTCGGGGCACAGGGACGGATCGAGGCAGCGGCGGCATGCGCGAACGTCGCGGCGGATCCGGCGCGGACGTTCGAGATCGATCCGAAGGCGCTGTTTGCGGCGCACCGGCGGGCAAGGGGTGGGGGGCTCGCGGTGATCGGGCACTATCATTCGCATCCGTCGGGCTTGCCGATTCCGTCTCCAAGGGATGCAGCGCAGGCGATGGGGGATGGGGCGGTCTGGGTGATCCTTGGAAGAAGCACGGCGCGGGCTTGGCGGTCGGTCGAGGCCGGTGCATTCGTCGAAGAAGCGATCGAGCGTACCCAAGGCCCGAGCGACAACGTGCAGCGCCTAGTCGGCGATGTTTCCTGATCGGGCTCCGGCCTTTCGGGAGCATGGTGTAGTCGGAGCGCGCGCCGCTCCGCGATCCAACCACCCTTGCGCACCGTCCGCACCCCCGCCACAAGACGCTCCAGAATTAGGGGATTTTCATGACGGTCAGCCCGGTCGATTTCGCGAGCCTGCTGTGTTCGCGCCTGTGCCACGACCTGTTGTCGCCGGTCGGCGCGCTCAACAACGGGCTCGAACTGCTCGCCGACGAAACCGATCCGGCCATGCGCGAGCGTGTCATGCAGCTGCTCGCGGACAGCGCGCGCTCTTCCGCCAGCAAGCTGAAATTCTTCCGCCTCGCGTTCGGCGCCGCGGGCGGGTTCGGCGAGTTGGTCGATACGCACGAGGCCAGAACCGCGATCGAGGGGCTGGTCGCGGAGAACAAGCGGATCACCTTCGTGTGGGCAGTCGAGACCCCGGCGATGCCGAAGTCGGCGGTGAAAGTGTTGCTCAACCTCGTCCTGGTCGCAACCGAATCGCTGGTGCGCGGCGGCACGATGGAAGTTGGTGGCGAGGAGAATGACGGACAGCTCGAGATCGTCGTGAAGATCGAGGGCACCCGGATCGTGCTCGACCCCGAGATCCGCCGCACGTTGGTCGAAGGCGAGGGCGCACAGTCCGTCACGCCGCGCGCTGCGGCTGCGTACCTGATCCATACGGTCGTGGACGAAGCGGGCGGCACGGTGATCGTGTCCGAGCCGGCCGAGGGCATCATGATCTTCGGCGCGGTCTTCAACACGCGGTAGCATCGAAATCCTCCCCCGCCAGCACCGAAGGTGACGGGGGGAGGACACGAGACGCTGGTTTTCCCGTGCCTCCCTTTCCATCTGGCAAGCGCCAGCCACCTCCCCCCGCGATGATGCGCCTCGCCAGCACTAACCGGCCCTTAACCTCCACCATGCATGACAGGTCCTCGAACGCGGGGCTCGCATGGACGATCTGTTACAGGAATTCATTGCCGAGACGCGCGAAACGCTGGAGGCGATCTCCGGCGAGATCGTCGCGTGGGAACTTGCCCCAGCCGACGGCGCCCGCCTCGACGCGATCTTCCGCTTCGTTCACACCGTCAAGGGAAGCTGCGGTTTTCTCGATCTGCCTCGGCTCGCGCGGCTGAGCCATGCTGCGGAGGACGTGCTGGCCGCCGTACGCGACGGCAAGCGGACGCCGGATACTGCGCTTGTCACCGCGGTACTCGGCATCGTCGACCGGATCGCCCAACTCGTCGATGCGATCGAGTCCGACACGACGCTGGACGAGTCGGGTGAGCCTGCATTGATCGCCGCGCTCGCCCCGGACGCGCAGCCCCTGGCGCCCGCTACCGTCGCGCCGGTGGGGCGCAGCGCCAGTCGCAGCGTCCGGCTCAACGTCGACCTGCTCGATCACATGATGAGCGGCATGTCCGAGATGGTGCTCGCGCGCAACGAGCTCGCCCGGCAGCTGCGCGACAGCGATGTCGATCCCAAGGTCGAGGCGGCGCTGGAACGGCTGTCGGTGACCGTCGCCGACATGCGCGACACCGTCACGCGCACGCGGATGCAGAAGGTCGATGCGCTATTCTCCGCGCTGCCGCGGATGGTGCGCGATACCAGCGCGGAGCTGTGCAAGGCGGTCAACCTCGTGATCGAGGGCGCAGATGTCGAGCTCGACCGCGAGATGATCGAGCTGATGCGCGATCCGCTCGTCCATATCATCCGCAATTGTATCGATCACGGCATCGAGACGCCGATGACACGCCGCGCGGCAGGCAAGCCGGAGGCAGGCCGGCTGGTCGTGTCCGCGCGCCAGTCGGGCAACCAGATCCTGATCGAGGTGAGCGACGACGGACAAGGTGTCGACGTCGCGCGGATCGTCGCCAAGGCCGCCGAAAAGAAATTGCACACGCCGACCGAGCTGGCGGCGATGAGCGAGGCGTCGCGGCTTCAGCTGATCTTCGCGCCGGGCCTGTCGAGCCGCGATACCGTGACCGCGACGTCGGGCCGCGGTGTCGGCATGGACGTGGTGCGCGCGAACATCGAACAGATCGGCGGCCGCATCGTGCTGGTCAACGATCCTGGGCGCGGCTTGCGGATCGTCATCAACGTGCCGCTGACGCTGTCGATCTTGTCGACGATCATCGTCGGCGTCGGCACGCAACGCTTTGCCCTGCCGCGACAGGCGATCGAGGAGATCGTCATGGTGCGCGGCGATCAGGTCCGGCTCGACATGATCGGCGACGCGGCGACGGCGACGGTACGCAGCAAGCGGATGCCGCTGGTTTCGCTCGGGGAACTCTTCGCGCTGACCACGGACGCGCCGCCGATGCTGGTGATCGTGTCGACGCGCGAGGGCGACTATGCGCTCGGCGTCGATACCGTGCTCGATACCGAGGAACTGGTCGTGAAGCCTGCGTCGCCCGCGGTGATGGCGACCGGCGTCTATGCGGGCAAGACATTGCCGGACAATGGCTTGCCAATGCTGCTGCTCGATGCATCCGGGATCGCGGCGGTTGCGGGGCTTCGATTCGCCCCGATCGCAGCCGTCGATGCGGCGGTCGACGAACAGGTCGTGCCAAGAGTGCCGGCGTTGCTGTTCGACGACCTCGATGGCCAGCGTCGCGCGATCGCCCTGGCCGTCATCGACCGTGTCGAGCCGGTGTCGACCGAAGCGATCCGCTGGGCGGCAGGCGCGATGCGGTTGTCGATCGGCGATGCGATCATTCCCCTTTACGCGGTCGGCGATTTCGCCTCGCGGGCCGAAGTCGCGGTGTTGCGCCTTACCGATGGCGAAAGCGAAATGGCCTATGCCATCGCCGAGGCGATCGAGATCGTTGAACTGCCCGTAGAGATTGCACCAGCGCGTGGCGCCGGGCCGATCGCGGGCGTCGTCCTGATCGCCGGCGAGCAGGTCGAGCTGGTCGATCCGCATGCGCTCTTCGCCGGCCAGCCCGTCACGATCGCGTCCCCGCCGGTATGCCTATTGCAGGTCGACGGCTCGGGCTGGATGGAGACGTTCCTCAAGCCCGCGCTGGAGGCGTCCGGCTATCGCTGCGTCACGTCGCTGGCGCACGGCGAGACGGCCGCGGTGGCGCTTGCGATGGAGGATGCGCCACCGCGCGAGACGCTTGCGCCCGTGGTGACCTTGCGGCGCTCCAGAAGCGCCGACGGGGCGGACGATGCCAGCATCTATCGATACGATCGGCCCGCGCTGATCGCAGCCCTGGCGGCGCGGAGGGCACGATGACCGATCTGTTTCTGGTGGCGCATATCGCCGGCCGCGGCGTCGCGATCGCCGCAGCGCAGGTCGATTCGGTCGTCGATATCGGCGAGATCGTCGCGGTGCCTCGCGCGGAGGCGTTCGTTCGCGGGCTGGCGGCGTTGCGTAGCCGGGTCGTGACGGTGGTCGACACCGGCACTGCACTCGGCCTCACACGGACACCCGATAGCGTGCGGCGCGCAGTGATCACCGTGGTCGAGGGTCATCACTATGCGATCCTGGTCGATTCGGTGGAGGATGTCGCACCGTTCGTGCGGTTGCCGTTGTCGTCGGGGCTCGCGCTGCACGGTGGCTGGGCAGCTGTCGGCTGTGGTCTCGTCGAACGCGACGGCGAGCCGTTGCTGATCCTGGATCTCGCCGCGCTCATTCCGGCGCCCGGTGTGGCTGCCTGATATTCTCGTAGCTTAACCCGGTGCTTACGCTTTGGCGGGTAGACCGGCTCCACGATTTCCCCTGGAAGGCTTTCCATGAAGACCTGTCTCGTCGTCGATGATTCAAAGGTGATCCGCAAGGTCGCGCGTCACATCCTCGAGACGCTCGATTTTACCGTCGCCGAGGCGTGCGACGGGCGAGAGGCGCTGGCGGCGTGCATGGCGTCGATCCCCGACGTGATCCTGCTCGACTGGAACATGCCGGTGATGAGCGGGATGGATTTTCTCCGCGCGCTGCGCGAGGCGGACGTGCCGCGCCGCCCCAAGGTCGTGTTCTGCACTACCGAGAACGGGATGGCCTATATCCGCGCGGCGATCGAGGCGGGGGCGGACGAATATGTCATGAAGCCGTTCGATCGCGATACGCTTGAATCGAAGCTCCAGATCGTCGGCATGGCCTGATCCGGTTCCGATCGTGGCGAGTAGCTCCCCCCCTTCGTCGCTGAAGGCGCTGCGTGCGCGGGCCGCGAACCGCGACATCGCCGATACGGCACGGGTGCTCATCGTGGACGATTCTGTGGTGGCCCGTGCGGTGATATCGCGCTTGATCGATGCAAGCGACCGCTTCTCGGTGGTCGGGGCGGTTGGTACCGCGAACGCGGCGCTGGAGTTTCTCGGTCGCACGACGGTCGAATTCATCCTGCTCGATATCGCAATGCCCGGCGTCGATGGGCTGACCGCGCTACCAGGCCTGATCGCTGCGGGAAGGGGGGCGAAGGTGCTGATCGTGTCGTCCTCGGCCGATGACGGCGGCGCTGCGACCGTGCAGGCGCTGGCGCTCGGTGCGGCGGAGACTCTGGTCAAACCCGTCGCGAGTGCGTTGTCGGGACAGTTCGGCGCGGCGCTCGTGACCAAGCTTGAACGGCTCTCCGAGAATGCCGCGCACCTGCCGCCCGCCGTCGTGATCCGCGCGCCAGCCGAGCGACCGGCCGCGGCGCGCCCGATCGCCGTCAAGCCCAGTAGCGAGGACTATGACATCGTCGCGATCGGCGCGTCGACCGGCGGCATCCACGCGCTGAGCCAGCTGTTCGCCGCGTTGCCCACGGGCTTACGCCTGCCGATCGTCATCACCCAGCATCTGCCGGCATCGTTCATGCCCTATTTCGCGGCGCAGATCGCGCTGCTCGCCGGGCGGCCGTGCGAGGTCGCGATCGACCGACTGCGGGTTCGGCCTGGACGGATCATCATCGCGCCGGGTGACGCACACCTCAAATGCGTCAAGCTTTCCGACGGCGGCGCGGCGTTCCGTCTCACCCATGACCCGGCCGCCAGCGGCTGCCTGCCCTCGGTCGATCCGATGCTTGCGTCGATGGCGGATGTCTATGGTGCGCGGATGCTCGCAATCGTCCTCAGCGGCATGGGGCGCGACGGTGCGGAGGGCGCGCGCCATGTCCACGAACGCGGTGGCTGCGTCGTCGTGCAGGACCAGGCGAGTTCGGTGGTCTGGGGCATGCCGGGCGCGATCGCATCGTCGGGCGGCGCCGACGCCGTGTTGCCGCCCGATGCGATCGGCCGCCTCGTTGCGACGCGACGCCGGCCATGACGCCGACCGCGCCCTCGCAGACCGCGATCAACGTCCTCACCGCGCTGCTCGAAGCCCGCACCGGGCAGCAGATCGCCTCCTATCGCTCGTGGCGGCTCGACACCGCGCTGAAGCCGCTGTTGCGCGACCGCAACCTTGATACCCTCGACCAGCTCGTGACGCAGTTGCTCGATGGCCGAGACCGGCAGATCGGCGACCGGATCGTCGACGCGCTGGTCAATCAGGAAACGTCGTTCTTCCGGGATGCGCAGGTGTTCGACATGATGGTCGAGGCGGTCGCGCTGGCCGAGTCCGAAAGCCGTCGGGTGCGCATCTGGTGTGCGGGCTGTTCGACCGGGCAGGAGCCCCTGTCGCTGGCGATGCTGTTTGCCGAGCGCCGGGAGACGAGCGGCGCGCCGATGCCCGAGATCGTCGCGACCGACGTGTCCGACGCGGTGATCGCGCGCGCACGTGCCGGCCGGTTCTCGCAGTTCGAGATTCAGCGCGGTTTGCCGGTGCGTCGCATGATCCGCTGGTTCGACACGACGGGCAGCGAGTGGGTCGCCAAGCCTGAACTGCTGTCGTTGATCGCGTTTCGCCGCATGAACCTGGTCTCGGACCCGCCGCCCCCTGGTCAGTACGACCTCGTACTTTGCCGCAACGTGCTGTTGTATCTGTCCCCGGATACCAAGCGGCACGTCTTCGCGAAGATTGGCGCGGCGATGAAGCCCGGCGGCGTGTTCGTGATGGGGGCGGGCGAGACCGTCATCGGCCAGACTCAGGCGCTCGAACCCAGTAAGACGTTCCGCGGCTTCTATCAGTCGCAGCCGCCTCGGGACTAGCGGATATCCAGATCGGCGGGGCCGAACGCGTCGGGCAGCAATTCGGATATGACATAGGTACGGATCGCATCGCCTTCCGCAGCCCCGCAATGCACCGGCAGGTCGCGGCCCCCCATCTGCGCCGCCTCGTTGATCACCTGGCGGCAGCGACCGCACGGGCTGACGGGGGAGGATCCCGTCGCGCGACCCTCGGCGTCCATCGCGCCGCCGATCACGCCGATCGCGACGATATCGCGCAGCCGACCCGCAGCGCTCGCGGTGGCGATCGCGACCGTCTCCGCGCAGAGCGACAGGCCGTAGCTCGCATTCTCGAAGTTGGCGCCAGTGATAAACGTACCGTCGTCGAGCAGCACGGCCGCGCCGACCGCAAACCGCGAATAGGGCGCGTGCGCGTTACGCGAGGCGTCGCGCGCCGCGGCTACGAGTTGAAGTGCGTATTCAGTCATGATGCCACCACGTCCCAATTCACCGGTCCCTCGATCCCGTCGATGCGGCGGAAATCGCTCGCACGCCACATCCGCCACGGCCGCGCGGTGTAGTCCGGCTTGAGGACATTCTCCACCGCCCATAGCGGCCGCGGGACGGCGTCCGACAGTGTGTATTGCGTGTCCACGGCCTTGCTGATCCGCAGCATCACCGGCTGCCTTGTGTGCGTCTCGACCATCGTCACGAACTGCGCGATGTCGGCGATCAGCGTCGCGCGCTCCGGCCGCGCAGTGCAATCGTCGTGGAAGGCGATGTCGACGGCGGTCGGCAACGCATCCGACGTCCGCGGTACGAAGGTGTTGAACGCGTTCGCCTGCTCGTCCGCGCGCTGGCAAAGCGAATAGACATGGACCGCGCCGCGACGCAGGCCGGCCTCGGGCAGCGCCGCCCAGTTCGCCTCGAACGCCGGATCGCGCCGGTCGGTGCCCGAGGTTGCGACCATATAGGCGAAGTCGGCGCCGCTGGCGCGCACCGTGCCCCATTCAACCGGGCCGGGATTTTCGGTGAGGTCGATGCCCTGGAGCGGGTATTGCTTGACGTCGGGGCGCCAGCCGGTCGCGGCGGTCCAGCCACAAATACCGACAAAGCCGGTCGCGGCCAGCGCGGCCGCGAATTTCAAAAGTCCGTGAGCCATGTGTCTTCTAGTTGCGGATGTGGAGGACGCAGATCAGCGTGAAAAGCCGTCGCGCGGTGTCGAAATCGACCTCGATCTTGCCGTCGAGCCGCTCTTTCAGCAGCTCTGCGGCTTCGTTGTGGACGCCCCGGCGGGCCATGTCGACCGTCTCGATCTGCGCAGGCGAAGATTGCCGGATCGCCTGATAGTAGCTGTCGCAGATCGCGAAATAATCACGGATCGGCCGCCGGAACCGCCCGAGCGCGAGCACCAGGGTCTCCAGATGCGTGTCGTCCTCGCGGTGGATATGGATGCCGAGGCGTCCTTCCTCCGACTGGAGCTTGATCCGGTAGGGGCCTGCATAGCCGTCGGCATAGGCACGCTGCGGCGCGAAGCGATTCCCCTCGATCAGGTCGAAGATCGCGATCCGCCGTTCCTGCTCGACGTCGGGCGAGCGCCAGCCAAGACTGGTCTCGTCGAGTTGCACGTCGATGATCCGCGGGTCGGCCATCCGAGTTCGATAGCGGCGCGCATTCGACCTGTCACTTATCCCCAGCATTCGGGCGCGAGCAGCTTGGACGAGGACCCGTCCATCGCGTAGGTGCGGGGGATGGCAACTCTCGCATTCCCCGTTCCCGCTGTGGCCGAGCCGCAGCAGCTTCCCCGCAACGTCGAGGCCGAGGCCGCGATGCTCGGCGCGATGATGATCGACAACCGGCTCGCCGACGATCTGGTCGACAAGCTCGAGCCCGGGCATTTCTTTGAACCCGTCCACGGGCGGATCTTCGCGGCGATCAAGACGCTACGCGGCAACGACATGCTGGTGACGCCGGTGACGCTGCGGCCGATGTTCGACGCGGACGAGGGCATGCGCGAGCTTGGCGGCCCGGCGTATCTCGCCGGGCTTACGGGCAGCGGCGCCGGGCTGATCGGTGCGCGTCAGTTCGCGCAGCAGATCTATGACCTCGCGATGCTCCGCGCGCTTGTGTCGGTCGGGCGTACGCTGGTCGACCGCGCGATGGACACCTCGGAAGAGGTCAATCCGCGTGCGCAGATCGAGCTGGCCGAAGAGGAGCTGTTCAAGGTCGCGGCGGATGGCGGCTCGGAGAATACCGTGAAGTCGTTCGCGCAGGCGACGACCGCGGCGGTCAAGATGGCCGAGCGTGCGCTGAACTCGGGCGGCAATCTGTCGGGCGTGACCACGGGTATCGATTCGATCAACGCGAAGATCGGCGGCATGCATCACAGCGATCTCATGATCCTCGCCGGCCGTCCGGGCATGGGCAAGACGTCGCTCGCCACCAACATCGCGTTCAACGCCGCGCGGCGCTGGATGCGCGACATGGCCGACGGCATCGCGCCGAAAGATTCGGTCGGCGCGAAGGTCGCGTTCTTCTCGCTGGAAATGTCTGCGGATCAGCTGGCGACGCGTATTCTCGCCGAGCAGTCGCAGATCAGTTCCGAATCGCTCCGCATGGGTAAGATCAGCCGGACGGAGTTCGCACAGCTGGCGGCCGCGGCGGCTGAGCTGGAGAATCTGCCGCTGTTCATTGACGACACCGGCGGTCTGTCGATCGGCGCGCTGCACACGCGCGTCCGCCGGTTGCAGCGTCGCCACAACAACGAGATCGGGCTGGTGGTGGTCGACTATCTCCAGCTGCTGTCTGGCTCGGGCAAGAGCAAGGATGGCAACCGAGTCCAGGAAATCTCCGAGATTTCGCGCGGGCTGAAGACGCTGGCGAAGGACCTCAACGTGCCCGTACTGGCGCTGTCGCAGCTGTCACGCGCGGTCGAATCGCGCGAGGACAAGACGCCCATGCTCTCGGATCTTCGCGAGTCGGGCTCGATCGAGCAGGACGCCGACATGGTCTGGTTCGTCTACCGCGAGGATTATTACGTCGCGTCGAAGGAGCCGAAGCGCCCAGCCGAAGGCGACAGCTCGAAGATCTTCGAGGACCACGCGTCATGGGCGGCGGAGATGGAGCGGGTGTACGGTCTGGCCGAGCTGATCATCGCCAAACAGCGCCACGGCGCGACGGGCAAGGTGCGGATGAAGTTCGATCCAACGATCACGAAGTTCTCGGATCTCGCGGACTATTGAGCGCCTTTTCCCTCGCCCCTCCGGGGAGAGGGAAGGGGCCCGCGGCCGCTTGGCCGTGGGAAGGGAGAGGGGAGTGAGGCAAGGGACGTTGCATCCCAACAACCCCTCTCCCTTCCGTCGCCTACGGCTCCTCCCTCCCTCTCCCCGGAGGGGCGAGGGAGAGCAGTCAGATCATCGGATCGTAATCGGTCGGCGCGTGGATGCCGCATTCGACCTTGTCGAAGCTCCGCCACCGGCCGGCACGCGGATCTTCGCCAGGGGCCACCTTCGTGGTGCACGGAGCGCAGCCGATCGAGAGATAGCCCTGCGCCTCGAGCGGATGCCGCGGCAGCTGATGCTCAGCGAAATAGGCGTCGAGCTTGGCCTTGTCCCAATCCGCCAGCGGGTTGATCTTCAGCCGGCCCTCATCCTCCTCGAACCGGGGCAGCGCGGTGCGAGTACCCGACTGGAAGCCTTTCCGACCCGAAATCCACGCATCGAACGGCGCCAGTGCACGCCGCAACGGCTCGACCTTGCGCAGGTCGCAACAGCCATCGGGATCGTAGGACCAGCGCAGCCCCGTCTTGTCCTTGATCGCGAGCAGACGCGGGTCGGGGCGGAACACGCGCAGGTCGGTCAGTCCCAGCTTCTCGGAAAGCTCGTCGCGGTACGCCAAGGTCTCGCCGAACATTTTCTGCGTATTGGTGAAGACTACGGGCACGTCGACATCGACCTGCGCGACCATGTGCAGGAGTACCGCCGACTCAGCCCCGAACGACGACACCGCCGCGATCCGCCCGCGCAACTCGCCGACCAGCAACTCGAACAGCATTTCCTGCGCGGACACGCCTTCGAAACGCTCCTGCATCACCATCGCATCGGTGCGCGTGAACGCCGGCGTGACGTCGATCATGTCGAGCTTGCGCGCGGGCTCACCCATGGCGCAGCTTCCACACCGGCACCGCGCCATCCGCCGCCTTCTGATACGGCGTGTCGTACCGCTCAAGGCTCGCGCGCAGCACGTCGATGTCGATCGGCGCTTGCGGCGCAAAGCTGTCGAAACCGCAGCGCCGCATCAGCGGAATCTGGTCGACGAGTACGTCCCCCTGCGCGCGGAGTTCACCGGTATAGCCCGCCTCGCGCAGGATCCGCGCGGACGAATAGCCGCGACCGTCGCGGTAGCCGGGGAAGCTCACCTCGATCAGCGCGAGCTGGGCGATCTGCGGCAGCAGCGCGCGCGCGTCGTCGCCGGCCTCGAGCCGCACGGCAGCCGCGTTGCTCTGGCCGATGAACGAGTCGAGCGTCACCGCAGGCTCGTCATGCGGCTCGTCGTCGCGGAAGCGCAGCAGCGTCTGGTCCGGATACTCAACCATAGATCGCCTCCTTGAACGTCTCGAAGCCGACGCGGCGGTAGGTGTCGAGGAACCGCTCGCCGGGGTCGCGGATCTCAAGATAGCGGTCGGTGACGCGCTCGATCGCGTCGACAACGCCGTCCTCCGAGAAGCCGGGTCCGGTGATCTTGGCGAGGCTCACATCCTCTGCGCCCGAGCCACCGAGCGAGAGCTGGTAATTCTCGGTGCCCTTCTTGTCGACGCCGAGGATGCCGATGTGCCCGGCATGGTGATGCCCGCAGGCGTTGATGCAGCCGCTGATCTTGAGCTTCAGTTCACCCAGGTCGCGCTGACGATCGAGGCTGCCGAAGCGCGTCGCGATCTTCTGTGCGAGCGGGATCGAGCGCGCATTGGCGAGGCTGCAATAATCGAGACCGGGGCAGGCGATGATGTCGCTGATCAGGTCGAGATTGGCCTCGGCCAGACCCGCCTCGTTGAGCGTCGACCACACCGCGTGCAGATCGGCGATGCGGACATGCGGCAGGACGATGTTCTGCGCATGCGTCACACGCAGTTCGTCGAAGCTGTAGCGCGTGCCGAGATCGGCCATCACGTCGATCTGATCGGCCGACGCGTCGCCGGGGATGCCGCCGACGGGCTTCAGGCTGATGTTGACGATCGCATAGCCCGGCTGCTTGTGGGCTTTCACGTTCTGGTCGAGCCAGACCGCGAAGTCGGGATCGCCGCGGTCGATCTCGGCGGATGCGTTCTCCTCGAACGCGGGCGCGCCGAAGTGGCTCGTGATCCGCTCGAGCTCGGCGCGCGGGGGATCGAGGCCGAGGCCCTTCACCGCGGCGAACTCCTCCTCGACCTGACGGCGATAGTCGTCGGGGCCGATCTCGTGGAGCAGGATCTTGATTCGCGCCTTGTAGATGTTGTCGCGGCGGCCGTAGCGATTATAGACGCGCAGGCACGCCTCGAGATAGCTCATCAGGTCGTCGGCGGGGACGAAATCGCGGATCTCGTGGCTGATCATCGGCGTACGACCCATGCCGCCGCCAACATAGATCTTCGCGCCGAGTTCACCGTCGCGGACATGCAGACCGATGCCGATGTCGTGCAGCCGCATCGCCGCGCGATCCTCATCCGCCGCGATCACGCAGATCTTGAACTTGCGCGGAAGGTAGGTGAATTCGGGGTGGAACGTGCTCCACTGGCGGATCAGTTCGGCCCAGGGGCGCGGATCGGCGACCTCGTCCGCGGCGGCGCCGGCGAACTGGTCGGAACTGATGTTGCGGATGCAGTTGCCCGACGTCTGGATGGCATGCATCTCGACCGTCGACAGCTCCTGGAGGATGTCCGGGGTCTGATCGAGCTGGATCCAGTTGAACTGGATGTTCTGCCGCGTCGTGAAATGCCCGTAGCCACGATCGTACTTGCGCGCGATATGGCCGAGCATCCGCATCTGCCGGCCGTCGAGCGTGCCGTACGGCACCGCGACGCGCAGCATGTACGCGTGGAGCTGCAGGTACAGGCCGTTCATCAGCCGCAGCGGCTTGAACTGATCCTCGGTCAGCTCGCCCGAGAGGCGGCGGCGGACCTGATCGCGGAACTCGTCAACGCGCTGGTCGACGATCGCCTGGTCATATTCGTCATATTTGTACATGTCAGATCACCCAGCTGCCGGCATCGGGGTCGGCGGGTTTGAGAGTCAAATCGGGTCGCATCGTCGGGCCCAGCGCGCGGATGCGGTCCTTGATGTGCGCAGGGCGGGGACCCTCGTCGGTCTGCGTTGCCTCGATCAGATAGGGGACGTTGACGCGGCGCGCGCCTTCCTCCGCCTGGAGGATCGCCTCGCCAGCCACCCCGACGTCGGTCGCGTCCTCGACGTGGCGGGACCAGCCAGAGCCGGTCCACCAGACGACGTCGCCGGTGGGAAGATCGTTTCCGGTCAACAGCTTCATGCGGCGGCGTCCTCTGCTACGCGGGCCCAGCGGGCGAGTTTGTCTTCGGCATCCGACAGTTCGACGACTTCACCGACGACGATGATCGCGGGGCTTTTGACAGCCTCCCGCGTCACCATCGCGCCGAGATCGGCGAGCAGCGTGCGGATCGCACGGCTCCCTTGCAACGTACCGCGTTCGAGGACGGCGACAGGCATGTCGGGCGCGACGCCATCGGCCATGAGCTTGTCGGCAATCTCGGTCGCGGTGGCGATGCCCATGTAGATGACCAGCGTGCGGCCTTGGCCAGCGAGCCCAGACCAGTCCTGCTCGGTCAGCCCCTTGCACTGGCCGGCTACGAAGCTGACCGCGCTCGAATGGTCGCGGTGCGTGAGCGGCAGCATCGCTTCGGCGGCGCACCCGAGTGCAGCCGAAACGCCGGGGATCACTTCGACGGGCAGACCGGCAGCGCGGACCGCCTCGACTTCCTCGCCACCGCGACCGAACACGAACGGATCGCCGCCCTTGAGGCGAATGACGATCGCGCCGGTCTTCACATGCGCGATGATCAGCGCGTTGATCGCCTCCTGCGGCAGCGTGTGGCGGGCGCGCTGCTTGGCGACCGAGATGCGCTGCGCCGACGACGGCGCGATGTCGAGCACGCGCGGGTCGATCAGCCCGTCATGCACGACGACATCCGCGGTCTTCAGCGCCTCGACCGCGCGGACGGTGAGGAGCCCGGGATCGCCCGGGCCTGCGCCCACGAGGATGACGCGCCCGCGGGCGGTTGGGTCTAGGAGACTTGCCATGCTCGGGAGATGGGCGGCAACGCGCTGCGCCGCAACCGAATGATGCTTTGGCGGGAGGTAGGATTGCTTTTGCCGACCGTGTCGATCGACATGCCCGGCTGACGGACCCAACGATCCTCTCCCGCCAGGGGGAGCTGGCTGGCTCTTGCCAGACGGAGGGGGAGGTAAGCGACGACCGCTGCTCCGTGTCCGCCCCTTCCGTCGCTTCGCGCCACCTCCCCCTAGCGGGGGAGGATCGCGGTAGTCAGCCGTCAGCCAGGCCGATCCCGATGCTGGCGCGGGCGCTCTCGGACTCGCTGCTGACCACTGGGTACGCACAGTAATCTGCCGCGTAATAGGCGCTCGGCCGGTGATTGCCCGACCAGCCGATGCCACCGAAAGGCGCACCCGAGGAGGCACCATTGGTCGGCTTGTTCCAGTTAACGATGCCCGCGCGGATATTCGCCCAGAAGCGGTCGTACAGCGACGGAGTCTGACTGATCAGCGAGGCGGACAGGCCGTAGCGCGTGTTGTTTGCCTCCGCGATCGCGGCGTCGAAATCGTCGACGCGGATGACCTGCAGGATCGGGCCGAACAGCTCGATGTCGGGGCGGTCGGCAATGTCGGTCACGTCGATAATCGCGGGCTTCAGGAACGGCAGTGTCTCGACCGGGCGTTCGAGATGGCGGATCGCGCGCCCGCCGCGAGTCAGCAGTTCGAGGAAGCTCTCGCCGAGCTGGTCCGCCGCCTCGTTGTCGATCACCGGCCCCATGAACGGCGCCGGGTTCGCGTGCGGTTCGCCGACGATGATCCGCCCCACCATCTTGTCCAGCGTCGCGATCAGGGGATCGTAGAGCCGCGTGTCGACGATCAGCCGGCGCGCGGCGGTGCAGCGCTGGCCTGCGGTCGTGAAGGCGGACTGGATGATCAGCACTGCCGCAGTGTGCAGGTCGGGCGTGTCCCAGACGACGATCGGGTTGTTGCCGCCCATCTCGAGCGCGAGGATCTTCTCGGGCTTTTCCGCGAACGCGCGGTTGAGCGCGAGGCCGGTGCGCGCCGAGCCGGTGAAGAGCAGCCCGTCGATACCGGGATGCGCGGCGAGTGCCTTGCCCTCGTTCGGGCCGCCGATGACGAGGCGGATGCACTCGGCGGGGACTCCGGCGGCGCGAAAACATTCGACGAGGAACGCGCCGACCGCGGGAGTCTTTTCGGACGGCTTGAAGACGACCGCATTGCCGGCGATCAGCGCCGGCACGATGTGCCCGTTGGGCAGATGCGCGGGAAAATTATACGGCCCGAGCACGGCCAGCACGCCGTGCGGCTTGTGGCGGACGGCGATGCGCGAGCCCATCGTCGCCTCCAGCCGGCGCTGCGCGGTGCGATCGGCATAGGCGCTGACCGAAATGTCGACCTTGGCGATGACGGTATCGACCTCGCCGCGCGCTTCCCAGATCGGCTTGCCCGTTTCGCGTGCGATCAGGTCGGTGAACGCGTCGTTGCGCTGGCGGACGATATTGGCGAAGCGCCGCATCGTCTCGATCCGGAACGCGAGCGGCTTCGATGCCCAGCTCGACCAGCCCGCACGCGCAGTCGCAACTTCGAGATCGACGTCGCCGATCGGATGACGCCAGAGGACCGCGCCGGTGGCCGGTTCGTGGGAAATGATCTCATCGGACATGGCGCTGCTCTTGCCTTGATTTTCGGCAAGTTTCCACTGGCCGTGAAAGGGTGGCGTACGATCGTCCCCGGCAAGGGGGAGGCGGCGCCGAAGGTGACGGAGGGCTAGGACAAGCAACGCCGGTTGGCGCGTACCGTCCCCGCAGTCAGGCCAGCGCCTCGCCCATGGCGCGGATTGCGGCGACCTTGGCGTTTAGCATCGTCCAGTCGTCGTGCTCCGCGATCGGGGCCCAGATCGCTTCGACCTCCTCGATCAGCATGCTGCACGGTTCGCCCGACCAATAGGGGTGCGATCGGTCTTTACGGGGTTCGTAGGCGCCGAGCGCAGTGCGGACCTCGGCCCAGGGTTCTGCGTAGGTGTCTGGCAGCATGCCGCCAAAGGCGTCGAAGAAGAACCGGTCGATGCCGACGCCCGAGGTGCGCAGCGCGCGCTCGGTGGCCTGGACGAGGTCGCGATCGGTGTCCGGATCGCGCGGTCGGACGCCAAGGCGCCAGAGGATCGCCTCGGTCACTTCGGATTGGTAGCGGGGGCCGAACGTGTCGAGTGCGGCCACCAGCGGATCGCTGTCGGCGATCTGGCGGAGCGCGACGGCAAGCTGCATCACGTCCCAGTGGATCGCCTCGGGCTGGCGACCGAACGCGTAGAGCCCCTGATGGTCGAAATAGGCGGCGGTGAAGGCCGGATCCCACGTCGGGGCAAACCGCCACGGGCCATAGTCGAAGCTCTCGCCGGTGACGTTAATATTGTCCGAATTGAGCACGCCGTGGACGAATCCCGCTGCCATGTAGCGTGCTGAGAGGCGTGCGGTGCGGGCGACGACGAGCTCGAGCAGGCGGACCGGATCGTCGCTGTCCTCGTCGTAGAGGTTGCGCAGTGTGTAGCCGACCAGTTTGCGCAGCGCCGCTTCGTCGCGCTCATAGGCGAGGCGCTGGAAGCTGCCGATGCGGACATGGCTGTGGTTGAGCCGGACCAGGACGGCGGAGCGCGTCGGGCTGGGTTCGTCGCCACGCTGCAGCGCCTCGCCCGTCTCGATCAGCGACAGCGTACGCGAGGTCGGCACGTTGAGCGCCTCCAGCATCTCGGTCGCAAGGATCTCGCGCATGCCGCCCTTGAGCGTGAGGCGACCGTCGCCGGCACGGCTCCACGGGGTCTGGCCCGAACCCTTGGTGCCGAGGTCCATCAGGCGACCGCGGTCGTCGCGCATCTGGGCGAAGGTGAAGCCGCGGCCGTCGCCAAGATCGGGATTGTAGCTGCGGAACTGGTGGCCGTGGTAGCGCAGCGCGAGCGGCTGCGGCAGCGTCTCGGGCAGGGGTGCGAACCGTCCGAAATGGCGGGTCCAGTCCTCGTCGCTCAGCGCGTCGAGGCCGATCTGAGCGGCGGCGCGGTCGTTGCGGAAGCGGAGGCTCGTCTCGGGGAAATCGGCGGGCGCGACGGGATCGAAGAAGCCGTCGCCGAGGTCGAGGAGCTTTGCTTCGGGGCGATACACTTGCGGGTCGATGGGCATGCGGCGATATGGTGGCCGCTACCCGAAGGACGCAACCATGGCCGCTTACGAAAACCTCTATTGGTGGTCCAACGACGGGCTGAGACTGCACGCGCGGGACTATCCGGGCGGTGCGGAAGGCCAGCCACCGATCATCTGCATGCCGGGGCTGACCCGGAATGCGCGCGATTACGATGCGCTGGCGGCAAGGCTGGCAGGGCGCTGGCGGCTGATCACGGTGGATTTTCGTGGCCGGGGAGAGAGCGCCTACGCCAAGGAGCCGATGACGTACGTGCCGCTGACGTACGTGCAGGACGTCGAGGCATTGCTGACCGAGATCGGCGCCAACCGCTACATCGCGTTCGGGACGTCGCTCGGCGGGATCGTCACGATGCTGATGGCAGGGCCCTCCAGAGGCCGGATGGCGGCGGCACTGCTCAACGACGTCGGTCCGGAGATCGACGCGCAGGGCCTGTCGCGGATTCGCGGCTATGTCGGCAAGGCGAGCGTCTTCCCGACCTGGATGCACGCCGCGCGGTGCGTCGCGGAGAATAACGGCGACGTCTATCCGGACTGGCAGATCGAGGACTGGCTGGCGATGGCCAAGCGATTGTACCGGCTGAACAGTTCGGGACGGATCGTGCTCGATTATGATCTGAAGATCGCCGAGCCGTTCCGGGTGCCGGGCGACGAGGCGGGGCCCGACATGTGGCAGGCGCTGGCTTCGCTTCGCGACGTGCCCACGCTGATCGTCCGCGGTGGCCGGTCGGACCTGTTGTCGGCGGCGACGGCGGAGCGGATGGCGGCGTCGCTGGATCAGGCCGAGCTGGTGACGGTACCGGGCGTCGGCCATGCGCCGACGCTGAGCGAGGCGATGCTGCAGGCGCCGATCGACCAGTTGCTGGCGCGTGCGCTTGAGGGGGCGGCGATCCGCGCCTAAGCCCGCCGGATGCTGCGCACTCCGCCGATGCACCAGGAAATTGAATGACCGACCATGCCGAGCTTCATACCAGCGTACGCCCCCTGAGGGGCCGCCGCGCGATCATCACCGGGGGAACGACCGGGATCGGCCGGGCGATCGCGGTCATGCTCGCGGGGCAGGGGGTGAGTGTCTATATCTGCGGCCACGACGCGGGGCATCTGGACGACGCGCTGACGCAGATCCGGGCGGTCGGCACGGGCGACGGTATGGTCACTGAACTGGGCGACCCCGACAAGGTCCGCGCGTTCTTCGATGCGGGCGAGGCGGCGCTCGGCGGGTTCGACATTACCGTGATCAACGCGGCGGTCGCCGCGGGCGGGCTGACGCAGATGGATGAGGACGAACTGCGTTACGCGATCGCAGTCAATTTCACCGCCTATCTGCTTAGCGCGCACCACGCCGCGCACCGCATGGCGCCAATCGGCGACATGGTCCTGATCGGCTCGCTGAGCGCGCATATCCTCGGCCCGAGTTCGACTGTCTACGCTGGCATCAAGTCGGGCATCGCCGGCTTTTCGGAGGCGTTGCGGCGCGAGCTGGGGCCCAAGGGTATCCGGGTGTCGCTGGTCGAGCCGGGCAAGGTCGGCTCGAACATGCAATATCCCGACGTACCCGACGACAAGCAGCGCGCGATGATCGAGGCGGAGCAGATGCTGCGCGGCGAGGATATCGGCGCAGGCGTCGAGTTTCTGCTGACGCAGCCGACGCGGACGGTGATCCAACAGATCGTCATCGTCCCGCGAGCGTTGGAGGGCGAGTAACCCTTAACCCGTTCTACGCGAAGGCAGGAGCCCAGGGTTGCGAGACGCAGCGCTCGTGGCTCCTGTACCCCCGCTTTCGCGCGGGAACAGGCAGCGGACTGACGAAAAACTCCAGGAGAATAGCATGTTCGACCAGCTCGTCTTCACCCCCGCCGACATCGACCTGTCGCGCTCGCCGCTGGCGGGGAAGGTCGGCGCCGAGACCTATGTGCTCGGTGCGTTCAATCCGGGCATGACGCGGCTGGCGAACGGCAATTTGTTGCTGATGGTGCGCGTGGCGGAAGCGTTGAAGCAGCCGATCAAGGACGGCAACGTCCATGCGATCCGCTGGCAGGACGGCGCGTATCTGCGCGATGCCTGGCCGTTACACATGGTGGATACCAAGGATCCACGCAAATTCCTGATCCCCGGCGGCGGGTGGAAGGTCATGGCGCTGACCTCGCTGTCATGGCTGCTCCCGGTCGAACTCGACGGCGAGGGGCGCTCCGTCGTTAACGTGCATTACGACAAGGCGATCGCCCCGCGCACCGCGTACCAATGCTACGGCGTCGAGGACGCGCGCATCTCGAAGGTCGGTGATCGCTATCTGATGACCACCTGTTCGGTCAGCCCGGAGCGGCATTCGACGACGCTGTACACGTCCGCCGACGCGCTCGACTGGCAGCTCGAGGGGATCGTCCTCGATCACCAGAACAAGGACATGCTGATCTTCGAAGGGCTGATCGACGGGCAGTATTGGGCGCAGACCCGCCCGCTCGGCGATCTGTATTTCGCCTATCCGCCGGGCAGCGAATGGCGAAGCGGGCCGTCGATCAACCTGTCGCGCTCGCCCGATGCGCTGCACTGGAAGCCGCACGACAAGCCCGGCATTCGGCCGCATGCCGCCACCGTTTCGACCGCACGGATGGGCGGCGGCGCGCCCCCGATCCTGACCGATCGCGGCTGGCTGACGCTGTGGCACGGCGTCGAGCCATCGGGCGTCGTCGGCATCTACCGGACCTACTGGTCGATCCTCGACAAGGACGATCCGTCGCTCACGGTCGCGACCGAGCATAGCGCGCTGCTGGAACCGAACCCGGCTTTGACCGAGCCGCTGAAGGACAGCATGTACCTCGACAACGTCGTCTTCACGACGGGCATCGCCGACGCCGGCGACTTCTACGTGGTCGCAAGTGGGGAAGCGGACCTGGCCTGCCGGATCACGCATATCGCAAAGGACGTGTTCGCAGGCTGAAGCGGCCCGGTCGGCGCATTATCGTGCGTCGACCGGGCCATCTCAGATCAGCAATAGCCGAACGTCTGCTGGACGATCGTCCGGCCGGCGATCGACACGCTGACTTTGATCCCGGTAGGCACGCCCCATGTCGTGCAGATGTCGATGCAGGCCTGGCCTGCGGTACCGCTCGGGAAGATCGCGGGGATCGGTAGACAGACCGAGCCGAAGCCCAATGGCAGGTTGAGGCAGACCTTGCCGTTCTGGACGGTCACGCTAATGCACGTCGCTCCGAAGACAAGCTTTCCGCCGGAGGAAATATCCGTATCGTGACTTACTGCCGACAGTTTAAGTGTTTCCGCGTCCGCACTCGCTGCATCGAGTATGCTATCGATTGCTTTGCTGTCAAAATCATAGTTGGCCATGATCAGTATCCTTCCTGCGTTTTTCGTGGACCTGACAAATAGCCTTTGATGTCTAGTAAAGCGCGCGGATCTTGGTCCGTATCGATAGTGTCGAGGTCCGAAACGAATGCATTCGGCGAAGCTGCCTGATCTTCTTACCGGAAATAAGTTTCGACCCTGCGCAGTGGCCGATGGCAGGTGAAGTCGTTCGAAAACTCGATAACCGTCTCGTCGAACACCCTTTTCGCGGGTGCGGATGACACCCTTGAAAGGCGAGGGAGAAATCGGCATCGCGTTCGGCATGGCCGCTCCCGTGAACATACTCCACCTCCACTCCTCGTTCGACCTTGGCGGCAAGGAGGCACGGGCGGTCCGGCTGATGAATGCGTTCGGCGATCGCGCGAAACATACCATCGTGTCGGGCGTACCGGACGCCCTGAGCGCGCGGGACTCGATCGCGAAGGGCATTCGCTACGAGATCGCGCAGAGCCCGCCGCCGCTGACGGGCAAGCCGTCGGTCAAGCGCTACGAGGCGATCGCACAATACATGCGGCGGTTCGATCTGGTGCTGACGTATAATTGGGGCGCGATCGACGGGGCGATGGCGCGGCGGGCGTTCGCCAAGGGTGCGCCGCCGCTGGTGCACCACGAGGATGGATTCAACGCGGACGAAGCGGGTGGCCTCAAGATCGAGCGTAACATCTATCGCCGGCTTGCCCTGGGTGCGGCGCATGCGCTGGCGGTGCCGTCCGAGGTGCTCGAAGGCATTGCCCTGAAGACGTGGAAGCAACCCCGCGAACGCGTGCACCGGATCGTCAATGGAATTGGCACCGCCTATTACGCGCAGAAGCCTGAGCCGAAAGCGATTCCAGGCTTCACGCCCAACGCCAAGGAGGTAGTGATCGGCGCGCTGGCGGGCTTGCGCGACGTGAAGGATCTCACCGCGCTGGTACGCGCCGTGGGCGGCGTTTCGGGGCGGGTGCGCCTCGTCATCGTCGGTGAGGGGCCGGAGCGCGCGAACATCCTTCAGGCCGCGGCCGCGATGGGGATGGCGGACAAGCTGGTGTTGCCCGGCTTTCTCGACCGCCCCTACCGCTATATCGGCCATTTCGACATGCTGGCCGTGTCGTCGAGGAGCGAGCAGTTTCCGATTTCGGTGGTCGAGGCGATGGCGGCTGGCTTGCCGGTCGCGAGCTATCCTGTTGGCGACATCAAGCGCATGGTTTCGGCGGAGAATCTGCCGTTCGTGACCGATCTCGCCAACGAAGTTCGGTTGCGCGACGCGTTGCAGGCGCTGGTCGCCGATCCCGCATTGCGCGCGTCCGTCGGCGCCGCGAACCAGGCTAAAGCACGGGCCGAATTCGACGAAGCGGTTATGATCGCTCGGTATCGCGCGTTGTACGAAGATGCGCTGAACAGACCAGGTGCGCTAACCTAGGTCGTAATATTGCTCGCGCCCTGCGTCCTTGCGATATAGGGGGCCGTATTTTCCGGGAGAGGTGACGTCGTGTTCAAGGGCCTGAAGCCTATCGTCTATAACGGTCGGGAAGTCTGGCCTCTGGTTGAGGGCGGCAAGGGCGTCGCCGCGACCAACCACGCGTCGGCCGGCGCCTGGGCTGCGGCTGGCGGCATCGGCACCGTCTCGGCGGTCAACGCCGACAGCTATGACCCCGAGGGCAAGATCATCCCGCAGGTCTATGCGGCGCTCACGCGGCGCGACCGCCACGAGGAACTCGTCCAGTACGCGATCGAGGGCGCGGTCCAGCAGGTCGAGCGCGCGTACGAGATCGCCGACGGTAAGGGCGCGATCAACATCAACGTGCTGTGGGAAATGGGCGGCGCGCAGCGGATCCTGCACGGCGTGCTCGAACGGACGCGTGGCAAGGTCGCGGGCGTCACTTGCGGTGCCGGCATGCCGTACAAGCTGTCCGAGATCACCGCGTCCTACGGCGTCAGCTATCTGCCGATTGTTAGCTCTGGGCGCGCGTTCCGCGCGCTGTGGAAGCGCGCCTATTCGAAGGCAGCCGAGTGGCTTGCCGCGGTCGTGTACGAGGATCCTTGGCTCGCAGGCGGTCATAACGGCTTGTCTAACGCTGAGGACCCGTTGAAGCCGCAGGACCCGTATCCGCGCGTGAAGGAACTGCGCGACGTGATGCGCGAAGGTGGGATCAGCGATGCCGTGCCGATCGTGATGGCCGGCGGCGTCTGGTATCTCCGCGACTGGAACGACTGGATCGACAATCCGGAGCTCGGCACGATCGCGTTCCAGTTCGGCACGCGGCCTTTGCTGACGCGCGAGAGTCCAATCCCGCAGGATTGGAAGGACGCGCTGACGCAGATCGAGGAAGGCGACGTGCTGCTGCACAAGTTTTCGCCGACCGGCTTCTATTCGTCGGCGGTGCGCAATCCCTTCCTGCGTTCACTGGAAGCACGCTCCGAGCGTCAGATCGCGTTCTCGACGCAGGAGGCGGGGGATCACATCTTCCAACTCGACGTCGGCGTGAAGGGCAAGAATTTCTGGGTCACGCGCAACGACCTGCTGCGCGCACGCCAGTGGTTCGGCGAGGGCTATACCGACGCGCTGAAGACGCCCGACAACACGCTGGTGTTCGTCAGCCCGACCGAGAAGGGCATGATTCGCAAGGACCAGGCCGACTGCATGGGCTGCCTGTCGCAATGCTCGTTCTCGAGCTGGGCAGATACCGATACCAACTCGACCGGGCGTCTCGCCGATCCTCGCAGCTTCTGCATCCAGAAGACGTTGCAGGACATCGCCCATGGCGGGGACATCGACCAGAACCTGATGTTCGCGGGCCATGCAGCGTATAATTTCAAGAAGGATCCGTTCTATTCGAACGGGTTCGTACCTAGCGTCGGGCAGCTGGTGGATCGAATCCTGACGGGGGATTGAGGCGAGCGGGCGTCGTGCAATCGGGCTAGTGCCTGAGGTGCGCCGTCCGACTGCTTCTGGCTCAACCACGGCGAACAGCCAGGCGATTATACCCAGGAGTCAAAGATAGACTGTTTCCCCGCGAAGGCGGGGACCCAGACTGCCTCCCGCCTTCGCGGGAGGACGGCGCAGGGCGGGCTGTCGTTCGAATGCGGCAGTCCTTGCTTCGACAAGAGAAGCAGCGAACAGGTCGGCCTCCAGACATGGGATGCGCAGATGACGTTACACGCATGGTGGCTGTTCGTGGTCGCGGTGTTCCTGTTGTGCGGGACCCCGGGGCCGAACATGCTGCACATCATGACGCGCAGCATCGCGTTCGGCGCGCGACGCAGCATCGCGGCGATGGCGGGGTGCCTGACTGCGTTGGTACTTGTCCTCGCGGCATCGGCGGCAGGTGTTTCCGCGTTGCTGGTTGCGTGGCCGCGCGTATTCGACGCGCTGCGCTATGCGGGCGTCGCATATCTGATCTTCCTCGGGATCAAGGCGTGGCGCGGGGCGGGATCGCCGATCGATGTCGGCAGCGACGCGCTTCCGGAAAGCTGGTCCGCCCGGCGCCTGTTCCGGGGCGGGTTCGCGATCGGGATCAGTAACCCGAAGCTGTTGCTGTTCGCCGCGGCGTTCCTGCCGCAGTTTGTCGACCGCGCATCGCCGCGAGCGCCGCAGTTCGCGATCCTGGTGGCCACCTTCGCGGTGGTCGAAAGCGTCTGGTACGGCGTCTATGCGGCAGGCGGGCGGACGCTCGCCAGGTCGCTGACGCGGCCGGCGCTACGCCGCGCGTTCGACCGCGTGACCGGTGCGATCTTCATCGGCTTCGGCCTCGCATTGCTGCGAGTGCGCCCGTAACGATCTACGGCCTGCGGCGCCTCTGGCATTGCCGTTTTGGGCGATAGCGCGCATAGCCGAAGCATCGCGGCGCTTCGTACGGGCAGGCTGCGACTGAGAGATGCTTTGCGCTCCCGCTCTAAGCCGGGAATGCCGCATGACGATCTATTCTTCCATCATGACCTCAGGAGCCACATCGTGACGTCGGCTACCGATACGGTCGTACCGATCTCGCGCGCGGTCAACGTCAGCGTCGAACAGCCGCAAGTCGTCGCGATGTGCAAGAAGCATGATGCGATCATCAGCGCCATCGAGACGCTGCCATCGGGTGGAACGCGAGTCGTGTTAATGAACAGCGCGGATGCCGCGAAGATCATCAAGGCGTTCGGATCGAAGGTGCTGACCGGGACGGTCGCTCGGACGCACTGGATGCGCGCGGTCTAGGCATAACCCAATCCTCCCTCGCAAAGGGGGGGGGGGCTGGCACCGGGTAGCCGGAGGGGGAGGAAAGCGACACGTCGGTTCCGGGTCCTCTTCGCCTCAGGTGCCACCTTATCAATTCCGAAATTGTGAAGCGGCGTGTTTCTGCGGCTTTAGATCCAGCCGTCGAGCACCTGATCCGGCGGGCGATGCCCGTCGGCCCACATCCGGATATTCTGGATGACGCGCTCACCCGACGCCATACGGCCTTCGAGCGTGGCAGAGCCCATGTGCGGGAGCATCACGACGTTGGGCAGCGCCAGCAGGCGAGGATCAATCGCGGGCTCATGCGCCCAGACGTCTAGCCCTGCGCCGGCCAGCCGCCCGTTCTCCAGCGCCTCGACCAGTGCCGCCTCGTCGACGATCCCGCCGCGCGCCGCGTTGATCAGGTACACGTGCGGCCGCATCAGCGCGATACGGCGCGCGTCGATCAGGTCGCGGCTGTCGGGATTGAGCGGCGTGTGGATCGTGACGATGTCGACCGCCGCGAGCATGTCGTCGAGCGACGCATGGAACGTCGCGGCCAGCTGCGCCTCCCGCACCGTAGGAAGCTGCTGTCGATTGTGGTAATGGATCGTCAGCCCGAACGCGCGTGCCCTGAGTGCGACCGCCTGGCCGATCCGCCCCATGCCGACGATCCCCAGCGCCTTGCCGCCAATCCGGTGGCCGAGCATCCCGCCCGGGCTCCACCCCTTCCATTGGCCCGATCTCACCAGCTTCTCGCCCTCGGCAAGGCGGCGCGGGACCGACAGGATCAGCGCCATCGTCATGTCCGCGGTGTCCTCGGTGAGGACGCCCGGCGTGTTGGTCACGATGATCCCGCGCGCACGCGCCGCTTTCAGGTCGATATGATTCACGCCCGCGCCGTAGTTCGCGATCAGTTTCAGGCGGTCGCCCGCGCCTGCGATCAGGGCAGCGTCGATGTCGTCGGTCACGGTCGGCACGAACACGTCGCAGTCGGCCATCGCTGTGGCGAGCTGCTCGCGGTCGAGCTTGGTGTCGGCGCGGTTGTTCTGCGTGTCGAACAGCGCCTCCATCCGATCCATCAGCGTATCGGCCAGCTCGCGGGTGACGACGACCTTGGGGTTCGGACAGGGGCGTGTGTCGGTCATGCGGATGGCTTGGCGAAGCCATTCGTGCGCGTCAACGTCGGGCCGTCAACTTCGGTTGAGGAAAGCAGTTCGTCGCGATAGGACGGCGGCTCGCCAGTTAGGACATGACCATGCGCATTCTCGCCGCAGCGCTTTCCGCCCTTGTTTTCACCGCGCTGGTGCCCGAGCCGGTGGCTGCGGCCGACGCGACGAAGCGCACGCTGCCTTATTACGCGTCGATCTCGGCATCGCGTGCGCGGATGCGGACCGGCCCGGCGCGGACCTATCCGGCCAGCTGGCTGTACCAGCGCCAGGATTTGCCGATCAAGGTCGTGGCCATCTTCAAGGAATGGCGCAAGATCGCCGATCCCGCCGGCACCGAGGGCTGGATGCAGGCGAACCTGCTAAGCGGGACGCGGACTGCAATGGTGCAGGGGGCGGGGCCAGTGGAGTTGCGCGAGAAACCCAATGCGGGAAGCCGGTTGCTCTGGCGCGCGGCGCCGGGCGTGGTCGGGCGGCTGAGCCAGTGCGGCAATGGCTGGTGCCGGATGGATGTGAAGGGGCAGGCGGGGTTCGTGCAGATCGGTGGGTTGTGGGGCGTCGAGGCTGATGACGTTCTGCCTTGACCGCAACTTCGAGCCGATGGCGGATCGTTCGCGACGACCTGACCAACCCCGAGGTTATCGCGCTGGTCGAACTGCATCTGCGCGCGGCGCACGAAAACTCACCGCCGGGTAGCGTCCTTGCGCTAGACCTGACAGGGCTGCGCGATCCGCAGGTGACGGTCTGGTCGGCGTGGGACGGCGATCAGGTGGTCGGGATGGCGGCGTTGAAGCAGCTCGACGATCGTCATGGCGAACTGAAATCGATGCGGACCGCGCCGAACGCTCTGCGACGCGGCGTCGCACGGATGCTACTCGATCATGTCATCGCTCAGGCCCGAGGCCGCGGGTATCGGCGGATCAGCCTCGAAACCGGAACCGCGGCGTCTTTCACCGCGGCACATGCGCTGTACGAAAATGCCGGGTTCATCGCTTGCGAACCGTTCGGGCCGTACAGCGATCGCGTGTTCGCGGCCTATTATTCGATGGACGTGTGACCCACGACGGGACCGAGGGGGCGGTGCCCCCTCGATAGCGTTAGCGCCACAACTCCAGCGCCATCGCGGTCGCTTCGCCGCCGCCGATGCAGAGCGAGGCAAGGCCGCGCTTCTGGCCGGTGGTCTCCAATGCCGACAGCAACGTCGCCAGGATGCGCGCGCCGCTCGCACCGATCGGGTGGCCCAGCGCGCACGCGCCGCCGTGGATGTTCACCTTGTCGTGCGACAGGCCGAGGTCGCGCATCGCGATCATCGCAACCACTGCAAACGCCTCGTTGACCTCGAACAGGTCGATATCGGCCGCCGACCAACCCGCCTTCTCCATGGCCTTACGCATCGCGAATACCGGTGCGGTCGTGAACAGCGCTGGCGCATGCGCATGCGCTGCGTGCGCCACGACGCGCGCTATTGGCGTGATGCCCAGCCGCTCGGCAACGCTCGCACGCGTCATCACCAGCGCGGCGGCGCCGTCGGAGATCGACGAAGCGTTGGCGGCGGTGATCGTTCCGTCCTTCGAAAAGGCGGGCTTCAGCGTCGGGATCTTGGCGACGTCGCCCTTGGCCGGCTGTTCGTCGAGCGTGACCGTCGTCGTGCCCTTGCGGCCCGCAATCTCGACCGACACGATCTCGCGATCGAACGCGCCCGACGTCTGCGCGCGCTGCGCACGGTGCAGCGACTCGATCGCGTAATCGTCCATCTGCTTACGCGTGAACTGGTATTCGTGCGCGGTATCCTCGGCGAAATTGCCCATCAGCTTGCCGGGTTCGTACGCATCCTCAAGCCCGTCGAGATACATATGGTCGTACATCCGGTCATGCCCGATCCGCGCGCCGCCACGGTGGCTCTTCGACAGATACGGCGCGTTGGTCATGCTCTCCATGCCACCCGCGACCAGTAGGTCGACCGACCCCGCCGCCAGTGCATCGGCCGCGAGGATCGCCGCCTGCATTCCCGATCCGCACATCTTGTTGACCGTCGTCGCCTCGACATGGTCGCCGAGCCCGGCGTTGATCGCCGCCTGCCGCGCGGGCGCCTGGCCCAGCCCGGCGGGCAACACGCAGCCCATGTAAATCCGCTCGATGTCCGCGGCCGACACGCCCGACCGGCCGACCGCACCGCGGACTGCATCGGCGCCAAGCTGAGTCGCGGTCGCGCCCGCGAGCTCGCCCTGGAACGATCCCATCGGCGTACGCGCGTAGGACAGGATGACGACGGGATCTCGATCGACGGCCACTTCAGCTCTCCAGTTATTCTTCTGCCCCCGTATCTGGGGTTGATGCGCGGCAATACAAAGCAGCGCGGGATGCGCCTAGACCCATCGGCATGGAAACACTCATCACAACGCTCAAATGGTGTGCAGCAGGGTCGGGCGTGATCGCCGCCTTCATGGTGTCGCTGGACTTCGGCCGGCGCGTGACGGGGTGGGGGTTCGTGCTGTTCGTCGGCTCGTCGATCGCGTGGCTGAGCGGTGCGGCCTTGACCGGGGACTGGGCGCTGGGCACGCAGAATATCGTGTTGTTCGGGATCAACCTCCTCGGCGTGTATCGCTACTTGGTGCGCAAGACGGGTGTCTGAGCCCGCGTTCTGGGCGGTGCTGCTCGCGGTACTCGGTGCGATCGTCGGCAGCTTCGTCGCGGCGCTGGTGACGCGATGGCCCGATGGTCGATCGGTGGCTCAGGGGCGGTCGGCTTGCGACGCCTGCGGACGAACGCTGCGCCCGAGCGACCTCGTGCCGCTGCTCAGTGCACTGATTCTGCGAGGACGCTGTTGGTCGTGTCGCGCACCGATCAGCCCCGTCCATTGGCGGATCGAACTGGCCGGGCTGGTGATCGGCGTCGCGGCGGGGATCGTGGTGCCGGGGCCGGTCGGGCTCGCGGGTGCGGTCTTCGGATGGCTGCTCCTAGCGCTCGCCAGCCTCGATCTCGTCGCGTTCTGGCTCCCCGGTCGGTTGACCGGGCTGCTCGCCCTCGCCGGCTTGGCGAGCGCGGCGATCGGCATCGATCCGCCGCTTCCCGAGCGACTGATTGGCGGCATCGCCGGGTTCGGCACGCTGTGGCTGGTCGCGCTCGGCTATCGGCATGTGCGCGGGCGCGACGGGATGGGCGGCGGCGACCCGAAGCTGTTCGGAGCAATAGGGCTATGGCTCGGATGGCAAATGTTGCCGGCCGTTCTGCTGATCGCAAGCATGATCGGGCTCGGTGTCGTCCTCGCTGCACACCTCAAGGGACGCAGCATGGCCGCGGACACCGCGCTTCCGTTCGGCGCGTTGCTCGCGATCGCGGGTTATCCCGCGTGGTTGTTCATGATAGGCCTGACGTCATGATATCGCTCGCTCTTATGCTCGCGCTGCAGACCGCGACGGCTGCTCCTGCCGCCAATCCGGGTCCCGGCCCCCTTGGTGCGATCGGCACTCAGAAGCTGCCCGCGAAAGGATGTGCCGCCTATCTGTGGAGCATGGACGTCGGCCGGCAACTTGTCGCGATGGCGACCGCCGACCCTGCGCAGATCCGCGTAGCGGTCGACGGCAAGACGACCGATTACGCGGTGGCCACCCAGTCGCCTACGATCGGCTTCGGCTTTGGCGGAGTCACCCAGTATCGCGGCGGCGACGTGACCGCGACGCTAGACATGGCGATCGCCGTGCGCGCCGACATTTCGGCAGGCGCGACCGTGACGTCCGCGACGCTCCGCATCGACCGCCCCGGACGCGATACCGTCGTCATGCCGGTCGGTGGTCTAATCGGCTGTGTCTGAGGTAAATTTGTTGGAAACCAAGCCGTCCTATGTGCGTTACGTGGGCGAAGATGGGGGTGAATCGAGTACGATCGCTGCCTGTAAAGGGGATCGTGTGAAAGCTTCGAACAGCCGGCATCATTGGCTCGCTCTGGCGTTGGTAGCGTCGACAACGGGATTTGCGGCGACTGGTTCCGCCCAATTGGCGAAGCCGGGCACTGCCCCGGCCAAGGGTCCCGACGCGCCCAAGCCAAGCGACCGGCCGCAATCCAGCGATCCGCGCAACGATGCGCCGATCGTACCCGATTCCGAGTTCGACAGCGCGTTGCCGCCGTTGAGCGGCAACCTGAACGCGCCTTTGGAAGCGATGGCGCCGCTGCCGGCTTCGTCGACCCAGGCACCTGCCACGCCGGCTACCGCTACGACTTCGGCAACGACGGTCACTGGCGACGTCCTGCCGCCGACCGGCCCCGCCGATCCGCAACTCGCGCAACCGCTGACCCCGCTGTCGAGCTTCGACACGACTCCGCTCCAAACTGCGGCGGACATCAAGGACAAGGACGCGCCCGAGATCCGGTACGAGACCGCGACCAAGGGGCTCGACAAGGCGGGACCCGGGCTAGAGGGCGAATACAAGGCGCTGTCCGCGCTCGCCGAGGGCAAGGGCAAGGCGGCGAACGCCACGCAGGTCGCGGCGCGCGGCCGCGAGGACGAGGCGCTCGCGGTACGCTTGCTGAAGTCGCTCGGCTATTATGACGCCACCGCGATCTCGACGATTGAGACGATCCCCGACGCCGACAAGACCAAGCCCGCGCAGCTCAAGGCGACCGTCAGCGCGCAGCCCGGGCGGCTTTATTCGCTGTCGTCGATTACCGTGCAGGCGAACGCGACGACGCCCCCCGATCTGGTCCGCCAGCAATTGCCGCTGAAAGTCGGCGATCCGATCGAGGCCGCCCGGATCCAGGGCGCGGAAGCGAATGTCAGCCTGACGCTGCCGCAACAGGGCTATCCGTTCGTCAAGGTCGGCGAGCGCGACATCCTGCTCGACGATCAGACCCCGACCGGCGCGTATACGCTGCCCGTCGATATCGGCCCGCGCGCCTCGTTCGGCCAGCTTCGCACCGAGGGCGATCCGGTCTTTAATCTCAAGCATCTCGGCCTGTTCCCGCGGTTTAAGACGGGCGAACTCTACGACAATCGGATGACCGACGATCTGCGCGATGCGCTGGTCGCGACGTCGCAATTCTCGACCGTATCGGTCGAGCCGGTCCGCACCGGCACGGTCAACCCCGACGGCACCGAGCAGGTCGACCTGCTGGTGCGCCAGAGCGCGGGCAAGCCCCGCTCGCTCGGTGGCAATGTCGGCTTCTCGACCGGCCAGGGCTTCCGTGCCGAGGGGACGTGGCAGCACCGCAACCTGTTCCCCTATGAGGGCGCGCTGATCGGGTCGGTGATCGCAGGCACGCAGGAACAGGGGCTGGCGGGCACGTTCCGCCGCGCGAACGCGGGCCGCCGCGACCGGACGTTCAGCCTGACCGCGGGCGCGAACCATTCGAATTACGACGCCTATGACGCGTTCACGACCAGCGTCGGCGTTCGCTGGAGCTACGACTCGACGCCAATCTGGCAGAAGCCGCTGACCTATTATTATGGCGGCGAACTCGTGGGCACGAACGAGAGCGTCTATGACTTCGCGCAGGGCAAGGACGTTCGCCGGACCTACGGCATCGTCGCGCTGCCGGGCCAGGTGAAGTTCGATCGGTCGGACAGCCTGCTCAATCCGACCAAGGGCTATCGCCTGACGCTAAACCTCAGCCCCGAAACATCGGTGCAGGGGTCGGTCAAGCCGTACATCCGGACGATGATCGAGGGGACGTTCTACTACCCCGTCTCCAGCAGCATCGTCATCGCCGGGCGTGCCAAGGCAGGCTCGATCCAGGGCGTCGACCGCGACGACCTGGCACCGTCGCGGCGTTATTACGGCGGCGGCGGCGGATCCGTGCGCGGCTATGGCTATCAGCGGCTTGGGCCGTTCGATCCTAACGGCAACCCGATCGGCGGGCGTTCGCTCAACGAATTTGCGCTCGAAGCCCGCTACCGGTTCGGCGATTTCGGCATCGTGCCGTTCATCGATGCCGGCAACAGCTACGAGAGCAGCACGCCGAACCTGTCGTCTCTGCGCTATGGTGCGGGTATCGGCGGGCGCTTCTATACCAGCTTCGGCCCGATGCGTTTCGATATCGCGACGCCGCTGAACCCACGCGAGGGCGACGGCAAGATCGCGCTCTACATCTCGATCGGGCAGGCATTCTAATGGCCGAAAACGGCACCCCTGCGGTCGAGCAGACCGTCATCGTCGCGCGTCGCCCCTTGTGGCAGCGTTTCCTGAAATGGCTGGCGATCCTTGTCCTCGGCTTGGTCGCGCTCGTCCTGATCGTCCTGTTCGGCATCAACACCGATCCCGGCCGGCGGCTTGTCGCGGACCAGATCGGCGGCTACACAACCGCCTCGGGGCTGAACATCAAGGTCGGCCGCATCGACGGCTCGATCTACGGCGCAATGACCTTGAGTGACGTCCGCGTCTCGGACCCCAAGGGCGTGTTCCTGACCAGCCCGAAGCTCGCCGTCGACTGGCGCCCATTCGCATTCGCCAAGAACCATGTCGACGTGCGCTCGCTGACGACTCCGCTCGTCACGCTGCAGCGCCGTCCGGTACTCAACGCAACGCCGACCGATCCCAACGCGCCGTTGCTCCCCGATCTCGACATTGACATCAACCGTCTGGTGATCGACCGCTTCCTGATCGCCAAGCCGGTGACCGGCCAGACGCATATCGTGAAGATCGACGGCACCGTGCATGTCGCGGACAAGCGCGCGCAGCTCACCACCAACGCGGCTGCGCTCACTGGCCCCGGCATCGCCGGCGGCGATCGCCTCATGCTCAAGCTCGATGCGGTCCCGGCGCAGAACAAGTTCGACGTGAACGTGAGGCTGACCGCGCCGGTCGGCGGGGTGGTCGCGACGATGGGATCGTTAAAGGCGCCGCTGACCGCGACCGTCGATGGCCGCGGCAGCTGGGCCGTGTGGCAGGGCCGCGCAGTCGCAACGCTCGGCGGCGGGCAGCTCGCGAACCTCGCACTCACCGCGAAGAACGGCCATATCGAAGTGCGCGGCTCGACGCGTCCCGGCCTGTATCTCGAAGGGCCCGTCGAACGCCTGACCGCGCCACAGCTCGACGTCGCGATCGACACGACGCTCAACGACCGCAAGGCCGACACGCGGGTGACGCTGAAGTCGGACGCGCTCGCCGTCGACGCGGGTGGTCTGATCGATCTCGCCAATAGCCGGTTCGGCAATTTCGCGGTGAACGCAAAGCTGCTGACGCCGGGCGCGATCCTTCCCAACCTCCGCGGTCGTGACGTCACGGCGCGCGTCGTCCTCGACGGTGCGTTCGCGATGCCCACGGTCGACTACAAGGTGCGCGCCGCGACGATCGCGTTCGGCGACATGGGCGTCGAGAACCTCTATGCTGAGGGTCTCGCCCGCATCAACGCGGACCGCATCCTGGTCCCCGTCAAGGCGCGCGCGCGCCGCGTGACCGGGCTCAACGCCGCGGTCGGCGGTCTCGCCACCAACGTCGCGATCGACGGCGACTTCGCGATCTCTGGCGTCAACATCCTGTCCGACAACCTTAAGATCCGCTCGGACAAGATCGACGCGACCGCGGTCGTCGTCGCGAACATGGCGACCGGCCGCTACACCGGCGCACTGAAGGGGCGGGTCAACAACTACCGCGTCGACGGCATCGGCATCGTCAACCTGACGACCGACGCCAAGCTGGTGCCGGGGCCCAATGGCGGCTTCGGGATCACCGGCCGCGTCGTCGCGCAGACCTCGCAGATCTTCAACGAAGGCGCTCGCAGCTTCCTCGGCGGCAACGCGATCGTCCGCTCGGATATCGGCTACAGTCCTGAAGGCATCGTCACCTTCCGCAACCTGCGGATGAACGCGCCCCAATTCCGAGTCACGCGCGGCGAAGGCCGGTTCGATCCGGCGACCGGAGCGGTGCTGGTCAATGCCGATGCCTATTCGACCGTCTACGGCCCGCTGTCCGCACGCGTGACCGGCAGCGCGACCGCCCCTGTCGTCGTGCTGCGCGCCCCGCGGCCGGGCGTCGGCGTCGGGCTCGTCAACCTCAACGCGCGCATTGTCGGCCGTGGCGGCGCCTATGCCGTCACCGCGAGCGGCGGCACCAATTACGGCCCGTTTACCGCCGACGTGCTCGTCACGCCGGGCACGCAGCTCGCGGTCGACATGCGCCGCGTGGTGTTCGCCGGGATCGTCGGCAGCGGGCGTATCGTTCAGACCGCCACAGGTCCGTTCGCCGGCGCGCTCCAGTTCGCGGGCCAGGGTCTGTCGGGCAACGTTCGTCTCGCCAACCAGCGCGGCTATCAGCGCGCCGACGTCGCCGCGCGCGCCAATGGCGCCCGGATCCCCGGGATGGTCTATTTCACGATTGGCCGCGCGATCATTAACGCGACCGCGGTCCTGACTCCGACGCCTCAGATCGTCGCCGACGCGCAGATCGCGGACATGCGCTATGGCGCGATCGTCCTGTCCGCAGGCCGCGCGAAGGTGAACTATGTCGGCGGCAACGGCACCGCGCAGGCGCTGCTGACCGGCTCGAACGGCGTCCCCTTCCGCCTCGCGGTCAACGCCAAGCTCAGCCCGAACAACTACCTCGTCGCGGCGCAGGGCCAGGCCAACGGCATCGACTTCCGCACCGTCAACCCGGCGCACATCCAGGCAGTGAAGGGCGAATATCGCCTGTCGCCGACCCGGATCGACTTCGGTGGCGCAGGCGGCGGCTCGGCACGTCTCGCGGGCACCTATGGCCGCGGCACGACCGCACAGGTCCGGCTCGATCGCCTCGATCTGTCGACTCTGTCCGCGCTCGTTCCCAATCTGGGGATCGGCGGCAAGGCCACCGGCAGCCTCGATTTCACGCAGGTCAATTCGACCGCGCTGCCCAACGCCGATGCGCGCATGACCGTCACCAACTTCACCCGCTCGGGTCTCGCCGCGGTCTCCGATCCCGTCGACATCGTGTTCGCCGGGACGCTCGGCGGCGAAGGCGGCACCGGCCGTGCGCTGGTGCGTCGCGGCACCTCGGTGATCGGCCGAATGGTCGCGAACCTGCGCCCGCTCCCCGCGGGCACCGGCTCGTGGAGCACGCGCCTGATGGCCGCGCCGCTGTCGGGCGGGATCCGCTATAACGGCCCGTCCGCGGTGCTGTTCAGCTTTGCCGCGATCCCGAACCAGCAATTGTCGGGGCCGATCGCAGTCGCCGCCGACTTCTCCGGCCGCCTCCAGGCACCGCAACTGAACGGCGTCGTCCGTGCCGACAACCTGACCTACGACAACGAGACCTATGGGACCCGCCTGTCGCAGATGCGGATCGCCGGCCGCTTCTCGAACACCGACCTGCAACTGACGCAGCTCAGCGCGAAGGCCGGCGACGGCACCGTGCAGGCGCAGGGCTCGATCGGGTTCGCGGCCGACAGCGGCTTTCCGATCGATCTGCGCGCGACGCTGAACAACGCGCAGCTCGCCAAGAGCGATGCGATCAGCGCCACCACGACGGGCACGATCCACCTGACCAACGGGCGTGACGGCGGGCTCATCCAAGGCGATCTCCAGATCCCCGAGGCGCGCTACCAGATCATCCGCCAGGGTCAGGCCGAAGTGCCCGAACTGACCGGCGTCCGCCGCAAGAGCGACATCCGCACCCCGGTCTCGACTGACCGGTCGCAGGTGCCCGCAGTCGGCAAGTTCAAGCTCGACCTGCGCGTGCGTGCGCCGAACCAGCTGTTCGTGTCGGGCATGGGGCTCGAATCCGAATGGGAAATGGACATGCGGATCGGCGGCACGTCCGCCGCGCCGGTCATCACCGGCGGAATGGATATCGTCCGCGGTACCTATTCCTTCTCGGGCAAGCGGTTCGAGGTCACGAAGGGGCAGATCCGATTCCGCGGCGGTGCGCTGACCGACCCGGACATCAACATCCAGGCAAGCACTACGACCAGCGACATCACCGTGACGATCAACGTCACGGGCACCGGTCAGCGTCCGCAGATCGCGTTCACCTCGACGCCAACGCTGCCGCAGGACGAGGTGCTCAGCCGCCTGTTGTTCGGGTCGAGCCCGGCAAACCTGTCGGCGACCGAGGCGATCCAGCTGGCGTCTGCGCTGAACTCGCTGCGCGGGTCTGGTGGCGGGGGTCTTAACCCGCTCGGCAAGCTGCGTTCGGCGACTGGGTTCGATCGCCTCCGCGTCCTTGGCGCCGATGAGGCGACCGGCCGCGGCACCAGCCTCGCGGCGGGCAAGTACATCACGAAGAACATCTATGTAGAGATCGTGACCGACGCGAAGGGCTATACGTCGACTCAGCTCGAGATCGCGTTGACCAAGGCGCTCAGCCTCTTGTCGGCGGCGGGATCGAGCGGCGGGCAGAGCGCCAGCGTCAAATATACCAAGGACTATTGAGTAAAGAACACAACAGGATAGGTTCGGTTATGAAACCTAGGGCGTAACGCCGGGGCGAGAGGATGCAGCATGACCGAGCATGTCGACGTGATCGTTGTGGGCGCCGGGATTTCCGGGATCGGGACCGGCTATCACCTCCAGACCCGCTGCCCCGGCCGCAGCTACATGATCCTCGAGGGGCGCGCGGCGATGGGCGGGACGTGGGACCTGTTCCGCTACCCTGGCATCCGCTCCGACTCGGACATGCACACGCTGGGGTTCGCCTTCCACCCCTGGACCGCGGCCAAGTCGATCGCCGACGGTCCTTCGATCCGCGCCTATGTCGAGGAAACGGCGAGGGAATACGGGATCAACCGCAAGATCCGCTACGGCCATCACGTCAAGTCGGCGGCATGGTCCACCGAGGATGCGCGGTGGACGGTTGAGGCGACGGGACCCGATGGCGCGCCGGTGACGCTCACTTGCAACTTCCTGTCGATGTGCGCGGGCTATTACAATTACGCCAAAGCCTATTCGCCCGAGTTCGCGGGGGCGGCGAGCTTCGCCGGGCAGATCGTCCACCCGCAATTCTGGCCCGAGGATCTCGATTACAGCGGCAAGCGAGTCGTCGTGATCGGCAGCGGCGCAACCGCGGTGACCTTGGTGCCGACGATGGCGCAGACTGCCGAGCACGTGACCATGCTCCAGCGTTCGCCCACCTATATCGTCGCGCGTCCCGGCGAGGATGGTGTCGCGAACTGGCTACGCGGGAAGCTTCCGGCCAAGGCGGCCTACGGCATCACGCGGTGGAAGAACGTGCTGATGGGGATGTTTTTCTTCCGCCTTGCGCGGAAAAGCCCCGCCAAGGTGAAGGAGCGGATGATCGGCATGGTCCGCGATCATCTCGGCCCAGACTACGACGTCGCGACGCATTTCACGCCGCGCTACAATCCGTGGGACCAGCGCGTCTGCCTCGTGCCCGACGGCGACCTGTTCACTGCGATCAACGCCGGCAAGGCCTCGATCGTCACCGATACGATCGCGCGGATCACGCCCGAGGGCATCCACCTCGAGTCAGGCAACGACCTGCCCGCCGACGTCATCGTCACCGCCACCGGGCTCGAACTGCAGTTGATGAGCGGCGTCGCGTTCAGCCTCGACGGGCAACCGATCGAACTCGCCGGCCGGCTCCAGTATAAGGGGATGATGTTCGATGGGATCCCGAACCTGTCCTCGACCTTCGGCTATACCAACGCGTCGTGGACGCTGAAGGCGGACCTGACCGCGGTCTATGTCTGCCGCCTGCTCAATACGATGACGAAGCGTGGGCTTCGCCAGGCGACGCCGCACAACGACGATCCGACGATGAAGAGCGAGGCGTTCCTCGATTTCTCGTCGGGCTATGTCCAGCGCGCCGCCGCCGCGCTGCCCACGCAGGGCGAACGCAAGCCGTGGAAGCTCAACCAGAATTACGCGCTCGACCTGATGGCGTTGAAGTTCGGCTCGGTCGACGACGCGATGCACTTTTCGAACCATGCGCCGATTCGTGCCAGACCGGCGCCAATGACAGTCGCGTGAGAGCGCTGCTGATACCGGCAGGGTAGGGCGCGAAGTGGGGCGACAGTTGAGCCAACCTCGTCGCGAAAGGACGGCCGAGCCAAGCGCTCGTATTATGCCGCTAGTGATCCAGCCAAAGCTAAACAAGCCATGTTCGCAGACGGTTGGCGACGATTGCCGGCAGCGGTTGCCGATACGGAGACAGGTCGCCGTCGCGTTGGGGGGGCGCTCGTAACAGTCTATGCTCGCCCCAACGTTAAGTGTCGGCCCGAACACCGAGACACGCCCTTATTCGACGTGCCACCGGCATCCGGACCGACTTAGTCATTCACCAGGGGCGAATGCCTTCGCCGTAGACGAGCGAGATAATGAACTTCAGCATGTTTTGCTCCCTTATTGACACCCATCGGGTGCCTTTTTTGTATAGATGTTAACGCTGCGTTAAACAATAAAATTTGTAAGATGTTAACCATTTCTGGGATGGCGTCATGTGCTTGCGGCTTAAGGGTATATTTAGGCGTTAACGCTATTCGGGATCGCATGAGGGACACTCCGTATGCGCAGATCGAGAGTAGCAAGCCGGTTGCGGGGACGCGGCTAGATATCGATTCTGCGGTAGAGCGCACACGGGAGGTCATCTTCCAGGCTTCGCACGCGTCGTGGCGGTTCGTGGTGCTGGCCGAAATCGCGAACTTCGCGCTATTGCGACGTCATCTCGGCCGGCTCAGGGCGGACACGCTGATCGTCGACGTGTCGGCCAGGATCGCGGATGCACTACCCGATGCTAGGGTAATGGTCGCCGGTAGAGAGACCGTGGAAATCGCCTTTGAGAGCAACGCGCGTCTCGCACTCGACGTCGCCATAGCGGCGGTGGAGGCTGGGTTCGAAGAACCGTTCGATATCGATGGCGAGTCTTACGTCGTGCATATCCAGTTGGGCGCGGCGGCTGCCGCGGCGCACCGCGACGAAGTGCTGCTGATCGAAGAGGCCGAGCATGCCTTGCGTGAAGCGCGGGCGGAACGAATAGCGATCGCTCGCGACGTGACTGACAATCCAGCAGCGATGGATCGTGCCGAGTTGTCGCTGGACCTGACCCGGGCGATCGAGAAAGAAGAACTGTTCCTTCAATACCAGCCAAAGGTTCACCTGCGCCGGCGGGAGGTCACGAGCGTCGAGGCGCTGGTCCGCTGGAACCACCCGACGCGCGGCCTCGTGCTACCCAACGACTTCATTCCCCTTGCTGAGGAATCGCGCGATATCGTCGCGCTGACGCTGTGGACGATCCGCCGTGCGATTACCGACCAAAAGACGCTGGCAGCTAGCGGTCACGATCTGCGGATCTTCATCAATATCGCGGGGGCATTGCTCGCCGACAAGCGCTTCGTTCGGTGCGCCTGCGCGCTGGTGCAGTCGAGCGGTGCGCAACTCGGGTTCGAGATTACCGAGACATCCGTCATCCGTGATCCGGAAAGTGCGATCGCCAATCTCAAGATCTTTGCCGATATCGGGATAGTCATCGCGATCGACGATTATGGTGCCGGCCTGTCCTCGCTGGCGTATCTCAAACAGCTGCCCGCGCGCGAGTTGAAGATCGACAAGCTGTTCGTCACGCAACTCACCAGCTCGAACCGGGATCCGTTGATCGTCCGCTCGACGATCGATCTTGCGCACGCGCTGGAAATGGAAGTCGTCGCCGAGGGGGTGGAGAGCCAGGCGGCGATGGCATTGCTGTCCGTCATGGGTTGCGACATGGTCCAAGGGTTTCTCATCAGCCGGCCGATCAATCTCGATGCGCTGATCCATTTCCTCGACGACGGAAAATACCAGGCGATCGCGGCGGATATCGGTGCGCCGTTCAACCGGCTGGCGACCGTCTGGAAGCGCGGCTGACAATGCTGACATACCGCTGGATCATGGCGGGGACCGCCATGGCACTGTCGATCATCGGTCCAGCTTCGACCGGGTACGCGCAGTCGACCACGGTTTCGTCGACCGACGCCGCCGTCGATCGCTACGAGGTGACCGTCGCGGATGCCAATGCGGCGATGCTGATCGATCCGGCGAAGGCGTTGCCGAAGGCGATCGTCGCGGAACGCTACGGTGCACAGATTGCGAGCGAGAAGGCGCGAGGCGTCGCGATCGCCACCGCGCAATGGTTACAGGGTGAGGCTCATCTCCGCATCAACGACCCGGACAAGGCGGATCCGCTCATCCGACGGGCGCTGGCATCGGTGAAGCGGTTTCAGCCGAGATCGAAGCTTCACGCCGACCTGCTGATATCGATGGGCTGGCTGGACAGCTATCAAGGCCATGTCGGCAATGCGCTGATCGACTATCAACTCGCGTTCACCATCTACCGAAAGCTCGGCGATGCCAGGGGGCAGTCGCGGGCGCTCGTCTTCATCGCGTTGCTTTATACGCAGGCCAAGGATCCCCAGACGGCGGATCGCTATTATCAGCAAGCGCTCGATGTCTACCGTGGCGACGTCAACATCGCGGTGTCGATCTACAATAACCGGGCCCTGGTCTTTGCCGAGGATCGTCAGTTCAAGAAGGCGGCCGAGCAGTTCAAGCAGGCGGTCGATCTGGCGAAACAGCTCAACAGCCGGAACCTGCTCGAGCTGATCTACATGAACATCGCCCGGGTTCAGCTGGAGCTAGGCAATCTTACGCTAGCGGACCGGGCGATCGCGAACGGCCGGGCGACTGCCGATCCCAGCGATCCGAGCCTTGCTGGGCGCCTGACCGCGACGGCCGCGCAGGCGGCGTTGCAGCATGGCGACTTGCCGCGCGCCAATCGGCTGATTCAGAGCGCGTTGATCGGGATAGACCCAAAGGCGACGGGCACGTCGTATCGCGATTTCCACGAAACCGCGTACAAAATCTTCAAGGTAACAGGCGATGCCAAAGCCGCGCTCGTGCATCTCGAAGCGCTGAAGCGGTTGGACGATGCCGGCACCACGCTTGCGACGGATACTAAGACGGCACTGATGGCGGCGCGATTTAATTTCGCCAACCAGGAACTCAGGATCAGCCAGCTGACGGCGAGCGAACTGCAGCGCAGCATCGCGTTCGAACGCACGCGGGCGCAGACTCAGCGCAACGTATTTCTCGGAATGGCCGCGGCCGTCGCGGTGGTGATCGCATTGTTGGCGATCGGGCTGATTACGATCCGTCGCAGCCGGGATCAGGTTCGGGCGGCGAACGACGATCTGGCCACCACTAACAGCGCACTGGGCAAGGCGCTGGCCGCCAAGACCGAGTTCCTCGCGACGACCAGTCATGAGATCCGAACGCCGTTGAACGGTATTCTCGGCATGACGCAGGTGATGCTGGCCGATCCGACCCTCGCGGCGGAGATGCGCGAGCGGCTTGGCGTGGTGCATGGCGCGGGCATCACGATGCGTGCGCTGGTCAACGATATTCTCGACATCGCCAAGATGGAGACGGGCAATCTCACGATCGAGGCCGCGCCGTTCGACGTCTGTGCTACGGTGACGGACGCGGCGCGGATGTGGGAGGAACAGGCGCGGGCGAAGGGCCTGTTGTTCACCGTCGATGTCAGCGGTTGCCCGGCCATGATCTTGGGTGACGCCGCACGGGTTCGACAGATCGTGTTCAACCTCCTGTCCAATGCCCTCAAGTTCACCAGGAAGGGCCACGTCGCGCTGAGCATCGACGTCGGTGGGGACGACCGGTTGCGCGTCGCCGTTACCGATTCCGGTATCGGTATTCCCTCCGACAAGATCGAGGAGATCTTCGAATCCTTCCGTCAGGCTGATGCCGGGACGACGCGACAATTCGGCGGGACCGGGCTGGGACTTTCCATCTGCCGCAATCTGGCGCGTGCGATGGGCGGGGACGTGTTCGTCGCCAGTATCGTGGGTCAGGGGGCGACATTCACGCTCGTCCTGCCCTTGGTGCGCGCCGAACCGAACGCGATCGAGGCCGTCGACCCTGACCCGCGGCGAGGCACGCTGATCGTCGATCGCAATCCGATCACGCGGAGTATGTTCAAGGCCTTGCTGGCACCACATGGCGGGCCAATCGCCTTGGCTGCGTCGGTCGACGACGCCGTCGTGCGGCTTGGTGGCAATGACGTTGCACGCGTGCTGATCGACGATGCGACGGTGCGCGGCGATGACGCGCTGAGCGGACTGACCAGGATTGCCGAGGCGGCGCGCATTTCCGCTGCTGAGACCACGTTGCTTTGGCCGGTTGCCGCGGATGTGGAGCGCGAGGAACTGTTGCGGACGGGGATCACGCGGGTTGTTGCCAAGCCGGTCAGCGGTGGTGGGTTGGTCGCGATGATGTTCGACGGATCGGTATCGACGAACGGCGTGAATCCGGACCTTGTATCGCATGCTGCATGAGGCGTAGAGGCCGCCATATGGCTACGATATATCCTCCTCTAATCTATGTTAAGTGGGGGTTTCGATGAACGTTTTGTTCATCGAGGACGACCGGATGAACCGCCGTGTCGTCAAGGATATGCTCGATGTCGCAGGTGTGGCGATGGTCGAAGCGGAGAGTGCGGAACGCGGGCTCGAGATCATCGACGAACAGGAGTTTGCGATCATACTCGTCGATCTGCGGATGCCCGGCATGGACGGGATCACTGCAATCGAACACATCCGCGCGCGGGGCGACGCGAAGGCGAAGGTCCCGATCATCGTCGTCACCGCGGATATAGCGCCGGACCTGCGCGAACGCTGTCTGGCGGCGGGCGCGGACGACGTGATTTTCAAGCCGGTCGCGATGGACTCACTCTTCGAATCGATGGGCGCGATCCTCGCCCGCGGTATCGCGGGCGAGGGCATGATCGGCTAACAGGACGCCGTTAGCGCCGTAGGGCGTCGCCGAGCGATGCGGTCGCGCTACCGCGCCGTGCTGGTTTTGGTTGCGAAGGATCGGGTGACCAGCCGGTCAGGAAGACGATCTGGAACGTCTCGTGCGTGCGGCCGCGGTCGTCGGCCGCGCTGGCGAACGCAGCTATGGTCCGACCCAGCGCGCCCGACACGAGGGGCTGGCGCTGCGCGAGGATGTTGCCAGCCGCCATTCCGCGCAGATCGCCGAACAGCCGACCGAGATCGCGGTACCCGACGTCCAGCGTCTCGACATCGGCCACGGGCAGAGCGAACCCGGCACGCATGAGCAGGTCGCCGGCGGAGCGAACGTCGATCTGCGGATGAAGCCGGGCCGCGGGGCGCTCGCTTTCCGCGGCCCTCAGCGCGCTACGAAGGGCCGGCAAGCTCCCCGCGCCCACGAACGCGCCAAGAAACAGGCCGTCGGGACGAAGCACGCGGCGGACAAGCGCCAATGCGCCGGGCAGGTCGTTGACCTGATCGAGCACGCCGGCGCTCACCACAAGGTCGAACGAGGCATCGGCGAAGGGGAGGCGGTCCTCGTCTGCCTGTACACCGTTCGCGCGCGCGGCAAACGCGAACCCTGCATCGCATCGCGCCACGCGGGCGCCCGGCGGAGGGGTGAAAGCGCCGTCGAAACAGCCGAGATCGAGGATGTCGGTAAAGTCTCGCGTAACGGCATCGAGCCGCTCAGCAATTCCGTCGAGCATAGTCGCGCGGAGGAAATCATGCTCGGCATAGTCCGGTGCAGCACGGTTCCGGCGGACACGGCGCGCGGCACGGTCGAAGATCTCGGGGGCGGAGTTTTCTGAAACGGTATCGGACACGTCTCCGCTTGTGCCGTGGTCGCGCGCCTCCGACAAGGGCTGGCGCGAATGTGAGGGGAGGGGCTGCATGAGGATACTCGCCCCGTTTCGCTACGTCGCCGGGTTGGCCTTGCCGCCCCGATGCGCTGGTTGCGGCACACCGGTAGGCGAGGATCACCGGTTCTGCGCGACCTGCTGGACCGGGTTGCGCTTTCTCGCATCGCCTTGGTGCGCCGGCTGCAACCGACCCTTCGCCTTCGATCGCGGCGACGCGGCTTTGTGCGCGCCCTGCATTGCCGAACCGCCGCGGCACGCCGGGGTGCGTGCTGCCGTCGCCTACGGCCCGATCGCGCGCGATCTGGCGCTACGGCTGAAGTATGGCGGTCGGATCGCGCTCGCCGAGACGATGGCGCGACAGATGCGGCGGTTGCTGCCGGGCGAAATCGATCTGCTCGTACCGGTTCCGCTCCACCGCTGGCGGATCTGGACGCGCGGTTTCAACCAGGCGGCATTGATTGCCGACGCGCTCGCCGGGCTTTCCGGTGTACCACATGATCGGGACGCGCTGGTTCGTCCACGCCGGACCATCGTGCTCCGAGGGCTCGGCGCTCGCCAACGTGCCAAGGCGGTCGCGGGTTCGTTCGCGGTATCGGCAGCCGAGCGGGTCGATGGGAAGACGATCGCGCTGGTCGACGACGTCTATACCAGCGGGGCGACCGCCGACGCGTGCACGCGCGCGCTGCTAAAGGCAGGCGCACAGTCGGTCACGATCCTGTGCTGGGCGCGCGTCCTTTCGTCCACCGCCGACGATTGACAAGTCTGGACCGAGACCACATTTCCGCCTCATGGCTAAAGTCGAAATCTACACCAAAGCGTTCTGTCCGTATTGCACGCGCGCGCTCAAGCTCCTCGCATCCAAGGGGGTCGAGCCCGAGCAGTTCGATGTCACCATGGGGGGTCCGAAAAAGGCCGAGATGGTCGAGCGGTCGGGCGGTCGCATGACGATGCCGCAAGTCTTTATCGACGGTAAGCATATCGGCGGATCGGACGATCTGGCGGCGCTCGACGCAAAGGGCGGCCTCGACGCACTGCTCGCCTGATGGCGAAGATCGGCGTCCTCCAGATGACGAGCGGGATCGATCCCGCCGTCAACGCCGCGACGCTGGTCGAAGCAATCGGAGACGCTGGAGCAGCGGGTGCGGTCATGCTGTTCACACCCGAAATGTCGGGTCTGATCGACCGTGATCGGTCCCGTGCGGCACATTCGATCGTCGTCCCGGATGACGATCGCGTGCTGGGGGCCGTGCGGGCCGCTGCAGCAGCAAACGGCATTTGGGTACATCTCGGCTCGCTCGCGATACGCCGCCCGGACGGCAAGTTTGCCAATCGTGGGTTCGTTATCGACCCGACCGGCGCCATCCGAGCCGCGTACGACAAGCTTCATCTGTTCGACGTCGATCTCCCGTCCGGTGAGAGTTGGCGGGAGTCCTCAGCCTATGTCGCAGGCGATACGGCGACTGTTATCGATACGCCCGCGGGTAAGCTCGGCACGTCGATCTGCTACGATCTTCGGTTCGCTGACCTCTATCGCGCGCTGAGCGATGCTGGCGCGACGATCCTGTCGGTTCCGGCCGCCTTTACGCGACCGACGGGCAGAGCGCATTGGCACGTTCTGTTGCGCGCCCGCGCGATCGAGGCGAGCGCGTTCGTCGTCGCAGCCGCGCAGACCGGCGTCCACGAAGACGGACGGGAGACGTACGGACAATCGCTGGTCGTCGACCCGTGGGGCGACGTGTTGCTCGAAATGGGTGAGGCCGCAGGGCTTGCGTTCGTGGAGATCGATCCTGCCCGGATCGAGGACGTCCGCTCGCGGGTGCCGGTCATCGCGCACCGTCGAACAATCCCACCCGTCTCGATCGTCGGGTGATCGTCTTCGATCTCAAGTGCGGTGGCGGCCATGTGTTCGAGGCGTGGTTCGGATCGAGCGACGTGTATGAAAAACAGCGCGTGGCCGGGTATGTCCGCTGTCCGGTCTGCGACGATGATAGGATCGCCAAGGCAGTCATGGCGCCCGCCATCTCGGCCAAGAGCAACAGCAAGCCGCCGCCTGCGTCCCCGGACGCCGTCAAGGCTGCGATGAAGATGCTCGCCACCCGCCAGGCCAAGGCCCTGGAGTCCTCGGAGTGGGTCGGCACCGCGTTCGCCGATCGCGCCCGAGCGATGCACCTCGGCGAAGAAAAACACGCGACCATTCACGGCCAGGCAAGTCTATCGGAGGCCAAGGCTCTTATCGAGGAAGGCGTGCCTGTCGCCCCGCTGCCCCTGCCGATCGTTCCGCCGGAAAAGGCGAACTGACCGCGGCCAACCGAGCCTTGGCGAAAGAGGTGGCTGCGGCGTAAACCATCATAACGTCCCTGAAAATACTATATATTTTTGCATCGGTATTTGGTCGGCGCCCCCTGCGGTGACCCCAGTTGGAGGGTCACTGCGTACGGGAGGCCCCGGCGCGCCGGGCGTTCACCCAATCGCAGACTTCACCTTCCCACCAACCGACGCACCGTTTCGTCAGCGTGGTGCTGGTTGGAAAATCACCCGCATCGATCAACCGGTAAATCGTCGCGCGGCTGAGACCGACGGTGGCAATCACATCGTTGATGCGGAGGAATCGATCGCTGTCGCTTGGCCGGCCGTCTTGCTTCGCTGCCGCTAGGTTGCGACGCGACAACTCGATCGCGATCGTGTTCACGCTGTTATCCTCATGTTGGCAAGGCGGTTAGGGTGGCGCGGCATAAGCCCACGGCTTTTGCGGGCCGGGCGGCCGCGATCACTGCACGCAGCTTGGCAGCATGCCGCGTTCCACATGATCGAGGCCGATACGACGTACACGGTCGGCGCCGGGGCGGCCGTAAAGGCAGCCGAGCTTATTATCTCGAACTTCGACCCACGATAACGGCCGAGGCGGCGGAAGCGGCGCCCCGGTCAATTTCGCCCAATTGCGGACATTGACGCGCAGGCGTCTTTCCGAGCAAGACCGATCGGCATGATGTTTAGGACGATCCTGATCTGCCTTACAGCCACTGCCTTCGGGACAGGATGCCAAAGGTTCGCGCCTGCTCAGAAAAGTGAAAGTAGCAATCTTCGATTAGCGTCTGAAAATGGCTTGAAAAGTTTCTTCGTCTGTATGGAACCATACGTTAAGGCTGCTAAAACACATCCAATCCTCCCCCAAGCTGAAATTAATAACTTCGGCTGGAAGTGTGCGTCGGAACTGAAGAAAGCTGCCGAACTTCGCGATGACTTCTGGTGGAGCGAACCTATGGAACATGATTATGATCCAGTTCTATTACTTCCGAACCGGGCTAGCCGCATTCGGTGGCATGAGTGCGATTTAGCTGGAACGTTCTACTGCAAACTTCGCTACTGTCAGCTTACTGACTAACGCGACCGTCCGGTTTCCACCACGTTGCAATAATCGCGATAGTGTGAAAGGTTCGCTTGGTGAAACTCCTTATCTCTTCTGCAACCTTGCTGGTGTGCGCTAATTGCACCCCATCTGTACACGCCGATCCGTCTGCGATTGTTGACGCCCAAGCCCGCTCTATGGCCGGGGCGGTAGTCGGCTGGGAGCTGCCGCAACGGCTTACCCCAAGTGTTATGCAAGCCGCGCGTGATAGAGCTTATGCTTTCTGCATGGAGATTAGACCGGGGGACATAGGTTGTTTGAAGGAGGAAGACCAATCGCTGATTGAATTTTCTCACGCAGTTACGATTTGGCAGTTATGGCAGCGGGATTACAGCTCCACAGATAGCTATGCCACCGCATACCGGCGAAACCCCGGTGGATTTCGCACAGCACGAAGATATTGCTATTCCGTCTACGCTGACAACGGCTCACGCGACGCTCGGATGCTTGGTCCTTGTATGCTTAACGCAGTGGGAGGCGATTTTTTCGGCATTATACCGATTACATAAGCCGGAGTTACAGTACCTGCGCATTTTCCGCGGCCTAACGTCGAAAAGCCGCCTGTCCGCTTTCCACCCCAAACCGGGCATTCACCGCCCCACTATTCCGAGGTCACGACTAGTTCAGCCCGCAGCTGCCATCCATTTGGTTTCGGCATCCTCCAGCGCTTCCCAGTCGTCGCCACTGGCACGGTTCGCCTGGAGCCACTTCCGTGCCGCGTCGACGTCGCTGGATCTGGAGAACGCGCGGTCGATCGCCGCGGCGTTGGCGAGTTGCCCGACGAAGCCCCCGGCATCGCGCTGGGTCAGCAGCCAGGCGCCAAAGGGCACGGCCGGTGCGTCATCGTGTTCGTGGTCATTGATCATCGGTATCCTCCATTGATCGCGTAGCATGTTCCGACCTGGTGCATGTCGTCGGTCTAACCTCGTAGCCTTCGCTCAAACCGCTTCCAGTGCCGTTCGTCCCGACCGTATAGCGGGAAGGATGGCGGCAGCGGCGTAGGCAAGATCCTGTTCGGCCGGCCGCCGCATTTCGAACAGTTTAGGTATCTCGGCAGGTTCTCGATCGCGCTGTTCACCCGCTTGAGGAAACACCAGCGGGCTAGAACGTCTCGATGTACGACGCCCTTGCGTCCGCAATGATCACAAACAGCGCCGACATTGGCTTCATACTTGGCAAAGTCGCCCAGCGTCCTGAAACGTGCGTTGCCCATAGATCACCAAGGCAAGGGGATCTGTGTAGCTTCGGCGTTCATTGGCCGAAATAGACCGCTATAAACATGCTGCGCGACTTCGAGTTGGGCAGCCGCACGCAGGCTTTCCCCCGGCGCGGCAAGTCCGATTAGCGCCCAGGCAGGGGCATCCTCAATCAGCGACGCGATCCGCTCCGCTGTGATCATGCCGCCCATCAGAGGTGGTCGGTTGAGTAGGTTGCGTAAGGTGACAGGCCACGACGGGCGAACTCCGCCTCGATCGGCGCGAGCAGCGTCTCTGGCCCATCCTCCATCGCTTGGAAATAGATCGTCTGCATCTCGCATGGGCGGATGTCGGGCAGGATCTCAGCGATCAGATTGTGCGTCTGGCTGAAGGGCTGTGAACCGTCGCGCATCGACTCGGGTGCGTGTCTCATGCTGCAGCTATACCGGAACAGATAGGGAACGCCAAGCAAGCGACTGTACCGTTCTGCACCGCAAAATTACGCGAAAAAAAATCACAAACCAACGAGGCAGGTCCCGCCGCTCCCTGACGCTGTGATCCCAAGAAACACGCTTTTCCCCCCCGCCTCGCCCGCGGTCTTTCGTGTCACAAACGGTGCGGTCTCGCCCCTAGTGCAAACCGGCCTATATCCTAGTCCAACGGGCGCGGAACGGGGCTGACCGGGCGGTGCAGAATGGTGCAGATCCCCGCATTTGTCAGTGGAGAGGCGACAATAAGCTAATGCCGCGGCGTGCGTCCGTGTTCATTGAACAGCGGGGGAGCAGCGCCGCAGCGCGTCTTCGGATCCGATCGTTGTAGTGTCAGCCGATTACGTCAATACCGCCGATGATCTGTGGAGCCAGTAGTGCAGCGTGCTCAGCAGACTGAGAGAACGAGAACAAAAGCTGAGCCTGCGTTAGGCCCCCATCCAGCTGGTTGACCCAAAAGGCACGCCCATCCGCATCGGCGGGGCGGTCTAATGTAGTTTGATACATATAATCAACGAGCGCGGCATTGGACTTGCCGCTTATCGCAGCCTGGAACTCTCCTGAACGAGCGAATTCCGCAGCGACTTGGGTAAGCGTTTGATTGCCGCTGTTTAGCTCGTTGGTCCAGAACGCGAGCCCCGATACTTCGGGCAGACGCGCTACCGCGCTATCGTAGAGCAGGGCGACGCCTTGGGCATTATCGTCGCTCTGGATATAGCCGGGCTCGACCGCGGCGTTGGTGCGTTCTCTGTGCTCCTCCGACTCGGAAGTGCCCACCAGGAAAGCCCCGCGCGACAAGCCCTGATCCAGCTGACTAACCCAATAGGCATGACCAGCGCCGTCAGCTTCGCGCCCTAGAGCGGTCCGGTAAACGTAATCGACAAAGGCACCGTTGTCCAAGCCGCCAGTCGCTTGCCGAAACTCCGGACTATCGGCGAAGGAGTTCGCAAGCTGAGTTAAACCGAGACCGTTCTCCAGCTGATCTACCCAGAAATCGAGCCCGATTGTATCGGGCGCGCGATCAAGAACCGTGTCAAACATCCGGTAAACCTGAGCACCGAAGCTATCGTACGATTTCACGTACGTGGCGTCTATGAACCTGACTTCTTCGACGTCAAAGAACCAGTCGCTACCATCAGCCGAATCGATAATAGCCAGTGAGTAGCTGGGATCGATTTCGGCCTGCCGCGAGGCAGCGTTCAAGAAAGCCACATCCCAACCGTCACGCCCGTCGATTGTGTCATCATCGGCGCCGCCGCTCAGCCAGTCGTTGCCTCGGCCTCCGTCTAAGTAATCGCGACCGGCACCGCCGTACATGATGTCGTTACCGCTCATGCCATCGATCTGATCATTGCCCGCACCGCCGCTGATCACGTCAGCACCCATGGATCCACGAAGGTCGTCGTCGGCGTCCGAACCGTTGATGGTACGACCCACAATGGCTCCGTCAGGAGCGTAGCCGTCAAAGTTGTAGGCGGTCAGCTGACCCACGCTGAGGCCTTCGAGGACCAGGAACGATCGAAAACCGAAGCTGGCCCCAGCCGCGCCATCCTCATCAATCTCCAACCGCACGGCGCCGCCATCGGCGATGAGGCGCATGAACCCGCCGGTAAAAGGATTACTGTTCGGGTCCCAGCCCACCAACTGCTCTTCGAAGAAGCCGTCGGCCAAGAACATGTCACCCCCGTCGCCAGACCCAAAGTCCGTGACGGTGACGGCAGTGGCAATGTTGCTGTCGTAGTCGAGAACGATTTGGTCGGATCCCAACCCCAGCGTGGCCCGCGCGCTGTTTCCCACGATCTGGTAGAGGACTAGTATGTCGTCGCCTTCACCAAGATCGATAAGGGTAGTTCCTGGGTTGAAGCTGTAGAGGAGAACTCCGTCGTTGCCCGCTCCCCCGTAAGCGGTGATCGTTTCTGCAACGCCAGCGGTTTCGCGAATGATGTAAATTTCGTCGCGGCCTGCTCCGCCCCGCAGCAAATCGTTGCCCCCCTCCTGCGTACTAAGTAAATCGTCGCCATCGCCGCCGTCGACCAGGTCATCGCCTAAGCCATCAATCAACTGATCGTCGCCATCCCCCCCTTCGATCGTGTCGTTACCCGCACCGCCATCAATGCTGTCATTGCCTCCTAGGCCGCGGATAACGTCTGCGTCGGACGTTCCGATCAGAACGTCACTATCGTTTGTTCCAAATATATCGGCCACCACGATTCCCCTTGCTCGAATATAGAACTCGTAACGTTCAACGCGGGGTAAGTTTCCAGCCCACAGTTCGTAGTCTTGAGGGACGTGGTGGCCCCGCCAAGTGACGCAGAGCATAGTTACGCAAAGGGGTTGCGCGACCGCTGGCGTCGCGGCGTCGCTCGCGTGCGTCCAGCGGAACATTCACATTCCCCACCTAACCCACGGGCCTTTCGTGCCCCAAGAGTTATGGTGCCGCCGCTGGCAGCATCCTGCCCGACGCGATCGGGCGAGCCGACACCTATAAAGCGGTTTGGTGCAGATCGCGCCCTGGCAGCTGGGGCGTCGGCTATTGGGGAAGCGGCACCGAAATTGCGTATCCTCCTCAGGATGCACGGGACGGCGCAAGCCGGCACGCTCACCAGCGGCCGCTGGATGTTGAACCCGTTGGGTTCGGAGCCTCGGTGGCTTGGTGGAGCTTCAAACTGCGCACGTCATAGGCGTTCCTTTTATATTTAGATCTTACAGGGCCTCTGTGTGACCGCTCGGCGGATTTGCACTATCAACAAAAGCGCGGACGAACTCGCTCGGCTTGCGGAGCATGCGGCGAACGCATTCAGGCACCGTTGTTGGCTGTAGCAGGATGAAGGCGTTCGAAATCTGCTCGCTCTGTTGTTCGTCGGGCAGAGCGTCCTCGATCGGCACGCACCGTCGGATCCAGTCGAAGAAACCGCACGCCTTCAGTCGATCGAGCGCCTCACCGACGGCGCTACGCGACCGGGGTATCTTGTCCGCGATCCACTGATAGGTTGGATCAAGCCGGCCGTCCTTACGGCCTTGTAGGCGAAGCAGGCAGCGCAACACTTCGAGTTCGATCGCGCCCAGGGCACCGTTGCGCTTCCCCCGGTAGCTTGGTCTCGTGGTCGAACGCCTCGGCCGCGCGCATTAAGGGGTGGCGGAAGAGGTGGGATTCGAACCCACGGATGGGTTACCCCATCGCTGGTTTTCAAGACCAGTTCCTTAAACCACTCGGACACTCTTCCGTACCGGCGCTCGGATGAGCCGGACGACGGCGTCTAAGCGGAGAGCGTCTGGATCGCAACCGTTGCGATAGCCCTCGACGCGGTCGCAACCGATTGCGCGGTGGGCGGGCGGTCCGCTAGGTTGCCTGCATGGACATAGACGCGATTTCGCACCACTTCTTCGGCACGACCGAGATCGATACGCTCGACCCTGAGGCGTTGGAGGCGGGACGCGATCGCGTTTCGCTCGCGTTCGGCACCGAGCGCGAGCCCGGCCGACGGTTCGCGTTGTGGGCGGTGTTGCGTGCGACCGGCGAAGCGCCCGATCCCGTTCGAGCGTTCAAGGATCCGCGGGAACAGCGCGCGGCGCAGATGTATGCGTCCGCGATCAGCATGGCGGGCGCGGACGACTAGCCGTCCAGGCCGCGCGACGTTCCAGTAGCGCTTTGTCGATTCGCTGGATGAGGTCTGCGATTGGGGGCATGTCATAGTCCACATTCACATCCAGATCGCGATGCCGCGGCGACGCGCACATTCGCTTGCCGACCAGTGCGAAGATATCCTGTTTCTGTGCCATCGATCCGATCCTCTCCGATCGCACCATTATGCCGGGCAAGCGTTAACCAAAGGTTCGGGACGAATTCGGATCCTGTTAACCGTGCCCTGCATCAAAGCACGCAACGCTCGCGCCGGTCCGGCGTTAGGGACAAGGCGGCCGTATCGCATGGTTCGCAGCGAACGGGGATTGATCCACTGGCCATGATTTCACCGGCACGAGCATCCGCTCATCCCAAGGGCTGGACGACGCTGGAAGCCGTTCGCGCATTGGCCGCGGACTGGGACCGTGCCAACGGCGAAGAAGCGTTTCCCGCCACGCGCGTGGCCGCGCTGCACGACGCCGGAGCGCTTGCCGCGTTCACCGATGTCTCGACTCCCGAACGGACAGATGCGCTGGTCGACGTGTTGCGCGCGATCGGCGGTGCCGATCTCAGCCTGGGTCGTGTGTTCGAGGGGCATGTCAACGCGGCGCAACTGATTGCGGCCTATGGTAACGATGCGCAGCGGCGGACGCTCGCCGACGACCTCGAAGCAGGCCGGGTATGCGGCGTATGGAACACCGAGCCGACGCCTGGCCTGTCGATCCGGCAGGATGGTGCAGATCGCTGGTCGTTGCATGGTCGCAAGAGCTTCGCGACCGGGGCGGGGCATCTCGACAGCATCCTGGTCACCGCGCGCGATGCGACCGGCGGCAAGCAACTCGTCCTCGTTCGGATCGCGGGCGAGACCGCACGCACCGACAACAGCGGATGGCAGGTTCGCGGCATGCGCGGCACGTGCAGCGGCATGTTCGATTTCTCCGATATGCCGATCGGTCCCGCGGGGATGATCGGGGCGCCGGACGGGTATGAGACCGAACCGAGGTTCAGCGCGGGCGCATGGCGGTTCACGGCTGTCCAGCTGGGCGCGATCGAGGCGCTGGTGCGGCATCTCCGCGATCATCTCGTCCAGACCGGCAAGGGCAGCGATCCGATCCAGCGCGCGCGGTTCGCCGATTGCCTGACCGAGACGCGTAGTGCCGGGCTATGGGTCCGCCGTGCCGCGCACCTTGCCGAGACGCAGGCGGCGGAGGCGATCCCGTTCGTGCTGATGACCCGCGGTGTGGTCGAGGAGGCTGGCTTGAGGACAATGGAGGCCGCTGCGCGCGCGGTTGGCACGGCATCGTTCTTTGCAGCCAGCCGGATCGACCGGATCACGCGCGATCTCGGCTTGTATCTGCGTCAGCCGGTCCCCGACCAAGCCCGCGACCGCGCGGCGGCGGCGTGGCTGGAGGATGACTGCTGGGGCGACGATCGGTGGTGGTAGCACCGGGCGGCAAGGCCTGGAGCATTCTCACACGACGCGCCCGACCGATGTCGGCCAAGACCGCGGCAGGGCAGGGACCTTGGCTGGTGCTCGCACCGCATCCCGATGACGAGACGCTTGGCTGCGGCGCGTTCATCGCTTCGGTTACCGCCGCGGGCGGTCGGGTTCATACCGCCTTCCTTACCGATGGTTCGGGGTCGCACCCTGATGCGCCAGGCTGGACCGGGACGCGGATCGCCAACTTGCGACATGGCGAAGCGCAGGCGGCATTGAAGGCTTTGGGTGGCAAGCCGGACGCGCTCTATCTCGACTGGACTGATGCATCGCCGGCTTCAGAAGGCGATCCGGCCTTCGCGCGCAGCGTCGATCGGCTCGCGGCGTGGTGCAGGGTTCGCGGTATTCGCCAGATTGCCGTGACATGGTCTGGGGAGCCGCATTGCGATCACGAGGCTGCGGCCATGCTCGCCAAAGCCGTAGCCCGGCGCGCGCATTGCCGCCTCTGGCAGTATCTCGTGTGGGGCTGGACCGTTGCCGACCTTGCCGAACGCCTGGGGACCGCCCGTGTGCTTGCGGTCGCCACCGGATCCGGTCGCGCCAGACAGCGTCGCGCAATGGCATGTCATCGGAGCCAGCGTGGTGGCCGGATCGTGGGCGCGCGCGAGAATTTTTGCCTGCCGGACGCGATGCTGCGGCTGATGGACCGGCCGAATACCCTGTTGCTGGAGACCGTGGATGCGCCGTGAACAGTCGATCGAACCCGCATATTTCGAGGCGCTCTACAAGGACAAGGGCGATCCGTGGGAGTTCGAGACCAGCCCGTACGAGGCGGCCAAGTATGACGAGACGCTTGCTGCCCTGCCCAGGGACCGGTTCGAGACCGTACTCGAAGTGGGCTGCGCGAATGGTGTCCTGACCGCTCGGCTTGGACCGCGTTGCGCAGACTTGCTGGCGCTCGACGTGTCGGAGACCGCCGTGGCAGCGGCGCGGGCGCGATGCGCGGACCAGAAGAATATCCGCATCGAACGACGCCGGCTGCCAGACGAAGCGCCTGCCGGCATCTTCGACCTCATCCTGCTGTCGGAGGTGGTCTATTACTGGGACAGTGCCGACATCGTCCGGCTCGGCGACTATGTCCGCTCGGCGGCGGCGTCAGGCGGGTATGTGATGCTGGTCCACTGGATCGGCGAGACCGACTATCCCAAGAGCGGGGATGACGCCGTTGCCGAACTGCACGCTGCGCTCGGTGAGTGCGTCACGGTCGTTCGCAGCGATCGGCACGAGGCGTATCGGCTCGACCTCTGGCGGCTGGAAGACGCGGGTTAGTCGGATCAGCGTCTGCGCCTCGCGGATCGCGGCGGGCAAGGTTGCAAAGCTGAGCTGATCGCTGGGGTTCGCGGTCGCAGGATTGAGTGCCGCCGGAACCGCATAGGTTTCGTGGAGCGGCGCATCGACCGGCTGGTCAATCCAGCGTGCAACCGCATCCGCCATGCCGCCCGGCGCGCGCCCTGATATCCGGCAGGACGTAAAGACACGGACGTCGAGAGGATGCCGCACCTGTCCGCCATGTGCCCGAATCCGATCGAACAGCGCACGGTCCTCGGCGACGGGCGGGGTAGGGGCGCCTCCGATCCGGCGGTACATGGCGTGGGTCACGGCAATACTCGCGCCGCCCTCGTAAAAATGGCGCGGCCAGGGATCATGGGTCTCGGCGTCAGCGCACGCGCGCAGATAATCCAGCGCGGTGTAATAGCGCCCGAGCTGATCGAGTCGCCGCCGTGCCGCCGCGCCAAGGCTTGCCCGGTCGGACCGAAGCGTCAGCGCACGACCGGCCACGGCGTCGCTTCCTGAATCGATATGCGCGACGATACGAACGATCCAGTCCGCGGAGACGTTCGTGTCCGCGTCGGTCGACAGCAGAAGATCGGTATGATGCGTCAGCAGCGCGGCACCAGCGTCGAGCGCAAGGCGGCGTGCCCAACCCGCATGCCGCGCACCGGGCAAAAGCGAAACGGCCGACCATGCGAGAGTCGCATGCATCGGCCGCCAGTGGGTCAGGATATCGATCGTGCCGTCGGTACAGTCGTTCGCCATCGCGACGATGACGACGCGGCCGCCGTAGCGCCCTGCAGCGCGGTCCAGCGCTTCGAGGCAGCCGCGCAGATACTCGTCTTCGTTCTTGACCGGAATGGCAATCGCCACCGCACGCTCAGCGTACGGTAGCGACGATCCAGGTCTGACCGAAGCGATCAAGCCGCCTCGGGGTTTTCGAACGCGGGTGCGTCAAGATCGACGTTCAGTTCGCGATCCCAGATGCGCAGCTTGCCGAGCGTGGTGAGGAACGCATCGACGTCGCCCTTGCCGCCCAGCGCGATCACGCCGTCGTCCATGTCCTCGTCCTCGATGCCGGCCTTTTCGAGGAACGGCTTCGCGTCGGCGTTGAAGCCGATGAACTTAGCATGCCCGAAAGCATCGCTGACGAAGTCCTTGGCCGTCTTGTCCTTGCCAAGCTTCTTCGCACCATCCGCCGACACGACGATTGCGACGGCATCGTAGAGTACCGATGGCGCGCCATCGATCTTCTGCTTGCCCTCGGCAACCGTGCCGTCGTCGAGCGTTGCACCCGCCACCTTGGGCGCGATGATCTCGTACGTGGCCTTCGCCGCGACGATCCCGTCGACAAGGGCCTGTACGATGGCAGCCGGTGCTCCGTCGGTGACGAGGATACCGAGCTTGCGACCCTCGAAGCTGCCCTTGGCGTTCTTCAGGATGCTAAGCGCATCCGAAGCCGGCAGGTCGGTCCGCGGTTCGACTGCGGCCTTCGCCTTTGGTGGCATCGACTTCAGACCGAGACCGGTCGCGACGGTCTTCGCCAGCGTGTCGTCGATGTTGAGCAGATGGCCGACCATCAGTTCGCGGATATCGAGACGCTCGACCTTCGACAGCTCGAACGTCAATGCATCGCCGATGTGCTTCTGCTCGATCGGAGTCTGGCTGATGAAGAACTGGCGCGCCTGGCTATAATGATCGGCGAACGTCGCCGAGCGCACCTGAGCCTTGCGTCCCGTCTCCTGCGACGGGAAGTGCTTGTAACCCTTGGTCGGGCTCTCGCGCGGCGTGTCGGCCCAGCTGTTCGGCTCATAGTTCGCACGGCCCTTGCGGCTGTGCATCGCCATGTGGCCGTCCTGCTGGTAATTGTTCACCGGGATCTTCGGCGCATTGATCGGGATATGCGTGAAGTTGGGGCTGCCAAGCCGCTTCAACTGCGTATCGAGATACGAGAAGTTGCGCCCCTGCAGCAGCGGATCGTTGGTGAACCCGATCCCCGGCACGATGTTCTGCATGCAGAACGCGACCTGCTCGGTCTCGGCAAAGAAATTGTCGACAAGACGGTCGAGCTTGAAGCTGCCGATGATGCGGACCGGGATCTGCTCCTCGGGAATGACCTTGGTCGCATCGAGCACGTCGAACTCGAAGCTGTCGGCGAAGTCGTCGTCGAACAGCTGAACGCCCATCTCCCACTCGGGGAAATTGCCCTGCTCGATCGAGTTCCACAGGTCACGACGATGGAAGTCGGGATCCGCGCCGTTGATCTTGACCGCCTCGTTCCACGCGACCGACTGTAGGCCCAGCTTCGGCTTGAAGTGGAACTTGACGTACGTGCCCTTGCCCTCGGCATTGACGAGCCGGAACGTGTGGACGCCGAAGCCCTCGACGAAGCGGAAGCCGCGCGGGATGGTGCGGTCGGACATGATCCACATGACCATGTGCATCGATTCCGGCGTCAGGCTGATGAAGTCCCAGAAATTGTCATGCGCGGTCTGCGCCTGCGGGAAGCCGCGATCGGGCTCTTCCTTCGCAGCGTGGATCAGGTCGGGGAACTTGATCGCGTCCTGGATGAAGAACACCGGGATGTTGTTGCCAACGACGTCCCAATTGCCTTCCTTGGTGTAAAATTTGACCGCGAACCCGCGGACGTCGCGTGCGAGATCGGGTGAACCCTTGTTGCCGCCAACCGTCGAAAAGCGGAGGAACATCGGCGTCTGCTCGCCGACTTCGGTCAGGATGCCGGCGCTGGTGAATTCTTCGAGGCTTTCGGTCAGCGTGAACGTGCCGTGTGCGCCGTAGCCGCGTGCGTGGACGACGCGCTCGGGGATACGCTCGTGATCAAAATGGAAGATCTTCTCGCGGAAGTGGAAGTCCTCAAGCAGGGTCGGACCCCGATCGCCGACCTTCAGCGAATTCTGGTCGTCGAACACAGGGATGCCCTGCTGCGTGGTTAGCACGTCGCCGGTGCCGCTGGCGATCTGGTGGAGTTCGCCGCCTTCGCCGATCTGCGTTTCGAATGTCGCGCCTTGCGGCGGCGTGCCGGTATCCTTGGCGATGGTCTTGGTCATGGGCCGTCCTCGTAGCTACTCAGGACCCTCAGCGCGTGTGAGGCGTAAGAGTTGCACCGAAAACGCAGAGTTAATGCAGATCAGCGAGATTGCCCCGGGAGGGCGTGGCCAGGGAGAAATGCCGGAGGGCGCGCGTTAAGCGGCGATACTTCCCAGCGAAAGATCAGCCATGCATATCGACCTGACCGGCCAGGCCGCGATCGTTACCGGCGCGAGTTCCGGGCTAGGCCGCGCGTCCGCCATCGCCTTTGCCAAGGCGGGCGCGAAGGTCGCGGTCAATTACAACAGCAGCGCGGACAAGGCGCGCGAGGTGGTCGAGGCGATCGAGCAGGCGGGCGGGGAGGCGTTCGCGTGCGAAGCGGATACGTCGGACGAAGCGGCTGTGTTGCAGCTGTTCGACCAGACGGCGGAGCGCTTCGGCGGCGTCGACATCGTCTTCGCCAACGCCGGTATGCAGAAGGACGCGGCCTATGCCGACCTGACGCTGGAGGACTGGAAGCGCGTCATCGACGTCAACCTGACCGGGCAGTTTCTCGTGTCTCGCGAGGCCGTGCGGCGGTTCCGCAAGCAGGGCGATCGCGGCTTGAGCCGGTCGATCGGCAAGATCCTGTTCATGAGCTCGGTACACGAGGTCATTCCCTGGGCAGGGCACGCCAACTACGCCGCGTCCAAGGGCGGCAGCGGAATGCTGATGCGGACGCTCGCGCAGGAGGTCGCCGGCGACCGCATCCGCGTGAACGGCCTCGCCCCCGGTGCGATCGCGACCGAGATCAACGCGGACGCGACCGCCGATCAGGACAAGCTGCTCGAACTCATCCCCTACGGTCGGATCGGCGACCCGGAGGACGTGGCGCGCGCCGCGCTGTTCCTGGTGTCGGACGCGGCGGACTATATCGTCGGATCGACCCTGACGATCGATGGCGGCATGAGCCTGTATCCCGGCTTCCGCGACAATGGCTGAGCGAGGCGATCTCCATAGCATATCGATCGCCGATCACGGCGCGATCGGTAACCTGGAGACGATCGCGCTCGTCGATACGGCGGGCACGATCGACTATCTCTGCTGGCCGTGCCTCGACAGCGCCTCGGTGTTCGCGCGGCTGCTCGACGGCGATGCGAGCGGGAGCGGGGGCGGGCATTTCTCGGTCGGTCCCGACCTTCCCGATGCGAACATCGTCCAGATGTACCTGCCCGAGACCAACATCCTGCTTACCCGGTGGATGGCGAATGCAGCGAGCGTCGATCTCGTCGACCTGATGCCGGTCGGCGACGATAAGAACGACGCGCCATCGCGGTTGGTCCGGCGGGTAACTTGCACGCGCGGATCGGCGACGGTTCGCGTTCGCTGTGCGCCGCTGTTCGACTATGGCGCGATGGGACGCAGCGCCTCCGTAACCACGACCGATGACGACGTGTCGCGCGGCCGGTTCGATCATGAAAGCGGCCTTGCGCTGGCGGTGCACGGCGGGGCGACGCTCGTGGCGGACGGCTGCGACCTGACCGCGGAGATCCGCCTGAACGAAGGCGACACCGTCTCGCTGATCCTCAGCAATCCCGACGACGTCTCGCTCGACACAGAGGCGCTCGATGCGATCGTCGAGAAGGACATCGCCTATTGGCGCGCGTGGAGCCGCAAGTCGCGCTACCGAGGCCGCTGGCGCGAGACGGTGGAGCGGTCGGCGATGGCGCTGAAACTGCTCACGTCGCGCAAGCACGGCTCGATCGCGGCGGCAGCGACCTTCGGCCTGCCCGAAGCCCCCGGCGGCGTGCGCAACTGGGATTACCGCGCGACGTGGATTCGCGATTCCTCGTTCACCGTTTATGCGTTGCTGAGGCTCGGCTATCAGGGCGAGGCAGTCGGCTTCCTCCACTGGGCGATGGACCGCGCGCAGGCGTGTTCGAAGGGCAATCTCGGCGTGATGTATGCCCTCGACGGCGGTGAGATCGCCGACGAACGCAAACTGGACCTTGCCGGGTTCGAGGGCGCGACCCCGATCGTCGTCGGCAACGAGGCAAAGGACCAGACGCAGCACGATATCTACGGCGCGCTGCTCGACGCGACCTATCTCGGCAGCAAGTATGGCGAGCCGATCGCGCATGACTCATGGGTTGCGATCGGGCGGATCGTCGATCAGGTCTGCGAGACGTGGTCGACGCCGGACTCGGGCATCTGGGAGGTCCGTGGGCCGAAAAAGCATTATCTCCATTCCCGCCTGATGAGCTGGGTTGCGATCGATCGCGCCGTGCGGCTCGCGCAGAAGCGCTCGCTGCCAGCGCCGCTGGTCCGCTGGTCGGAGACACGGACGGCGATCCACGACGATATCTGGGCGAACTTCTGGAACGACGATCTCGGTCGCTTCGTCCGCGCGATGGGCGATGCGCCCGAAGATCTGGCGGTCGACGGCGCGTTGCTGATGATGCCGCTGGTCCGCTTCATCGGCGCGACCGACCCCAAGTGGCTCGCGACGCTGGAAGCGATCGGCGAGGATCTGTCCGACGACGGGCAGGTCTATCGCTACCGGATCGACGACGGCCTGCCGGGGCAGGAGGGGACGTTCGTCGCCTGTTCGTTCTGGTACGTCGAATGCCTCGCGCGGGCGGGGCGGCTCGACGAGGCGCGGCTCAACTTCGAGAAGCTGCTCGCGCATGGCAACCATCTCGGCCTGTTCGCCGAAGAGATCGCGCAGGACGGCAGCTTCCTCGGCAATTTCCCGCAAGGCTTCAGCCATCTCGCGCTGATCAGCGCGGCTTTCTACCTCGACCGTGCGCTCGACAGCGACGGTCCGAAGGAATGGGCATGACCTTCATCATTACCAAAGGGACGACAGCATGAACCTCGATATCGCAGGCAAGATCGCGCTCATCACCGGTGCGGACAGCGGCATGGGCAAGGAAACCGCCCGGATGCTGTTGCAGGAAGGCGTCCGCGTCGCGATCAGCGACCAGCCCGGTGGCGACCTCGACGCCAGCGTCGCGGATCTGAAGGCGCATGGCGAGGTGATCGCGGTCGAAGCTGACCTTACCAAGCCCGACGACGTAAAGACCTTGTTCGCGAAGGTGCGCGAGCAGCTTGGCGAACCGGACATCCTGGTCAACTGCGCGGGCGTCACCGGTGCGACCGGCGACTTCCTCGATGTCGACGATGCCGGCTGGCAGTCGACGATCGACATCAACCTGATGGGTGCCGTTCGTGTCTGCCGCGAGGCGATCCCGGCGATGCGCGCCGCCAAATGGGGGCGCATCGTGCTGATGAGCTCGGAGGATGCGGTGCAGCCTTATGTCGACGAACTCGCCTATTGCGCGTCGAAGGCCGGGATCTCCAGCCTGTCGAAAGGGCTGTCGAAGGCGTACGGCTGCGACAACGTGCTGGTGAACACCGTCTCGCCGGCTTTCATCGCGACGCCGATGACCGACAAGATGATGCACAAGCGTGCCGACGAGAAGGGTGTGAGCTTCGACGAGGCGATCGAGACGTTCCTCGAGGAGGAGCGCCCGGGCATGACGCTGAAGCGCCGTGGTACGGCCGAGGAGGTCGCGTCGGCGATCGTGTTCCTATGCTCGGAGCGGTCGAGCTTCATCAACGGGGCTGATATTCGGGTGGACTCCGGCTCGGTGATGACCGTCGCGGGCTGATCGCCGCTAGGACCTGTTCCCCCGCGCAGGCGGGGGCCCAGGGTCTCAAGCGATACCACCCGTAACCCCGGACCCCCGCCTCCACGGGGGAACGCGACCGTGGCGGGTGGGGGCGGCGTTACGCCTCGAACAGGTCCTTGTACTGCCGGGGCTGCGACCGGAGATACTGGTTCGGTGCCTTCACCTTGCCGCCCAGATGCGCCGCGGCATGCCAGGGCCAGCGCGGATCATACAGGATGGTCCGGGCGAGCGCGACCATGTCTGCATCGCCCGTCCCGACGATCGCCTCGGCTTGCTCATACTCGGTGATCAGCCCGACCGCGACGACCGGGATCGACACGGATTGCTTCACCGCGCGCGCGAGCGGTACCTGGTAGCTTGGCCCGACCGGGATCTGTTGCGCTGGCGTCGTGCCGCCACTCGAGACATGGATCGCACTGCAGCCGCGCGCCTCGAGCGCCTTGGCAAACGCTACCGTCTGCTCGGAATCCCAACCGCCCTCGGCCCAGTCGGTACCCGAAACGCGCATCGTCACCGCGCGCTCGGCCGGGAATACTGCGCGAACCGCATCGAACACCTCGAGCGGGAAGCGCATCCGGTTTTCGAGGCTGCCGCCATAGGCGTCCTCGCGCCGGTTCGACAGCGGCGACAGGAATTCGTGCAGCAGATAGCCATGCGCGGCATGCAGCTGGACCGCATCGATCCCGAGCCGCGCCGCACGTACCGTCGCGGCTACGAACGCATCGCGCACCCGCGCCAGCCCCTCGGCGTCGAGCGAGACGGACGCATTCTCCTCGGGCAGGAACGGCACCGTCGAGGGGCCTTCGGTCTGCCATCCGTTCGGCGCGCCCGGCGCGATCTGAAGCCCGCCCTTCCACGGTACTTCGCACGACGCCTTGCGGCCGGCATGCGACAGCTGGATCGCGATCGGCATGTCCGACCAGCGCCGGATGCTCTCGATCACGCCTGCCATCGCCGCCTCGGTCGCGTCGTCGTACAGCCCGACATCGCCATGGGTGATCCGCCCCTCGGGCAGCACTGCGCTTGCCTCGATCGTCAGCAGCGCCGCGCCCGACAGCGCGAGCTGACCCAGATGGATCTGGTGCCAGTCGTTCATGCACCCGTTGACCGCCGAATACTGACACATCGGCGCGATCACGATCCGGTTGGCGAGCGTCAGATTGCCGATCTGGAGCGGCGCGAACAATTTGGGGCCGCTCATGCAGCGATCGATCGGAGAGTGGAAGCCATGCGCATATCCCTTGATACTGGGCGGAGGGGCGGCGAAAACTCGCTGCTGGCTGCGGAACATAGGAACCGGCGGATGGGTTTCACGCCAAGGAATGCTGCACCGCGATAAAGCCGCGTCCGCAGCGAGACGATTACGACACGAAAAGGGTCCTCGACTTGCATCTACTGCCCGACACGCTCGACGCCGGATCCGCCTATCCGCTCGGAGCGACCTTCGACGGCCTCGGCGTCAATTTCGCGGTCTATTCCGCCAACGCCGAGAAGATCGAATTGTGCGTCTATGACGAGACCGGCCGCCGCGAGCTGAAACGCTATCCGCTCCCCGAATGGACCGACGAGGTCTGGCACGGCTACCTCCCCGACGCGCAGCCCGGGCTGGTCTATGGCTATCGCGCGCATGGACGGTACGCGCCGGAAGAAGGCCACCGCTTCAACCCGAACAAGTTGCTGCTCGACCCCTATGCCAAGCAGATGATCGGCGAGCTTCGCTGGACCGACGCGATGTACGGCTATCAGGTGAAGTCGCCGCGCGCAGATCTGAGTTTCGACAAGCGCGACAGCGCGCTGACGATGCCCAAGGGCGTCGTGACCGACAGCCATTTCGACTGGTCGCGCGACGTGCGCCCCAACACGCCGTGGTCGGAGACGGTGATCTACGAGGCACATACCAAGGGCCTGACCAAGCTGTTCGACGAGGTCCAACCTTCCGAACGCGGCACCTTCGCGGCGCTCGGCAATCCCAAGGTTATCGATTACCTCAAGCGCCTCGGCGTCACCGCGCTCGAGCTGCTGCCGATCCACACCTACATCCAGGATCGTTTTCTGCAGGAGAAGGGGCTGCGCAATTACTGGGGCTACAATACCCTCAACTTCTTCACGCCCGAGCGCTCGTTCTTCGCGACCGACAGCCACAACGAACTGCGCCGTTCGATCCGCCGGCTGCATGCCGCCGGGATCGAAGTGATCCTCGACGTCGTCTACAACCACACTTGCGAGGGCTCGGAACAGGGGCCGACGCTGTCGTGGCGCGGGCTCGACAATGCGAGCTACTACCGGCTGGTCAAGGACGATCCGCGCTTCTCGATCAACGACACCGGCACCGGCAACACGCTGAACCTGACCAAGGCGCGCGTGCTCCAGATGGTGGCGGATTCGCTGCGTTACTGGGCGACCAGCTTCGGCATCGACGGCTTCCGCTTCGATCTCGGGCTGACGCTGGGGCGGACGGATACGGGGTTCGATCCCGGTGCGGGCTTCTTCGACGTGCTGCGGCAGGATCCGGTGCTCGGCCGGCTGAAGCTGATCACCGAGCCTTGGGACATCGGCCCCGGCGGCTATCAGCTTGGCAACTTCCCCCCCGGGTTTGCCGAATGGAACGACAAATACCGCGACACGGTGCGCAAGTTCTGGCGCGGCGATCATGCGCAGCGCGCCGATCTTGCCGCGCGGCTCACGGGTTCGGCCGACCTGTTCGACCGCCGTGCGCGGCGTCCGTGGGCCAGCGTCAACCTGCTCGGCGCGCATGACGGCTACACGCTCGCCGACACCGTCGCGTATGAGGAGCGCCATAACGAGGCGAACGGCGAGGACAATAACGACGGCCATTCGAACAATTGCTCGCGCAACTGGGGCGTCGAAGGCCCGACCGACGACCCCGCGATCCTGGAGACGCGGTCGCGCGTGATGCGCTCGATGCTGACCACGTTGTTCGCCTCGCTCGGCACGCCGATGCTGGTCGCAGGCGACGAGTTCGGCCGCACGCAGAACGGCAACAACAACGCCTATTGCCAGGACAATGAGATCAGCTGGCTCGATTGGGAGAAGGCGAAGTCCCCCGAGGGCGACGCGCTGATCGACTTCACCGCGCGCCTGATCGCGCTGCGTCGCGACTATCCGATGCTCCGCGCCGGCAACTTCCTCTACGGCGACGACACGCCCGCCGAGGGCCTCAAGGACATCGAATGGTGGGACGAGCGCGGCCAGCAACTCACCTCGGAGGATTGGGAGAACACCAACGGCCGCGCGCTAGTCATGCGTCGCGCGTGCGAACTGGACTCCGGCGAAGTCCAGGTCATCTCGCTGCTGCTTAACGCGTCGGAAGGCCCGCTGACCTTTCACATGCCGCCGCCGGCAGAGGTCGAGCGCACCGTGCTGATCGACAGCAGCAAACCCGAGCAGCCTGCCATACCGATCAATGACAGCTACGAGCTTCCCCCCCAGGGTGCGGCGTTGCTGTCCTGGATGATTGCAGCGGCATGACGACCTGGGGACCCGCGCTCGCCGGGGACGGTACGACTTTCCGGCTCTGGGCACCAGACCGCGACCGCGTGACGCTTGAGATCGCCGGTTGCGACGCGGTCCCCATGACCCGCGACCCGGAAGGCTGGTTCGAGGCGACCGCCTCGGTGGGCGCTGGCGCCCGCTACCGGTTCCGGCTGGCGGACGATCTGACGGTACCCGACCCGGCTGCGCGGGCGCAGGATGGCGGCGTCCACGGCTGGAGCGTCGTGGTCGATCACGATGCCTATGCGTGGCGCACGCCGGAATGGCGCGGCCGCCCGTGGGAGGAGATGGTGATCCAGGAGGTCCATGTCGGCACGCTCGGCGGTTTTGCCGGCGTCGCGGACAACCTCCCCGCGATCGCCGCGCTAGGCATCACAGCGATCGAACTCATGCCCGTCAACGCGTTTGGCGGCACGCGCAACTGGGGCTATGACGGCGTGCTCCCCTACGCCCCCGCCGAGAGCTACGGCACGCCTGACGCGCTGAAGGCGCTGGTCGATCGCGCGCACGAGCTCGGCCTCGCGGTGTTCCTCGACGTGGTCTACAATCACTTCGGCCCCGACGGGAATTACCTCGGCGCCTATGCGCAGGGGTTTTTCAACGCAGACGTCGATACCCCCTGGGGCGGCGCGGTGGCGGTCGATCAGGCGCCGGTCCACCGCTTCTTCGTCGAGAACGCGCTGATGTGGCTGAACGAATACCGCTTCGATGGCCTGCGCTTCGACGCAGTTCATGCGATCGGCAACGACGATTTCCTCGACGCGATGGCCATCGAACTCCGTGCGAAAACGGAAGGCCGCCATGTCCACCTCGTCCTCGAAAACGAAGGCAACGATGCCGACCGGCTCCACCCGGCCGCGTTCGACGCGCAGTGGAACGACGACTTCCACAACGTCCTACACGTCCTGCTGACCGGCGAGACCAGCGCCTATTACGCTGATTTTTCAGACCGTCCGGCCGAGCGTCTCGCACGCTGTCTCAGCGAAGGGTTCATCTACCAGGGGGAGGGCTCGCCCAACCACGACGGCAAGCCGCGCGGCAAGCCTAGCGCACATCTAGCGCCGACCGCCTTCGTCGCGTTCCTTCAGAACCACGACCAGATCGGCAACCGGGCGATGGGGGAGCGCCTGACCCTTTTGGCCGACCGGCAGAAGCTTCGCGCGGCGACCGCACTGCTGCTGCTTGGCCCGCAGATCCCGTTGCTGTTCATGGGCGATGAACAGGGTAGCGAAACCCCGTTCCTGTTCTTCACCGACTTTCACGACGAACTGGCCGACGCAGTGCGTGAAGGTCGGCGCAAGGAATTCGCCAAGTTCGCGGCCTTCGCCGACCCCGAAGCGCGCAAGGCGATCCCCGATCCGAACGCGCATGCGACCTTCCACCAGTCACGCGCGCAACCCGGCCCCGACGCTGCCGCGTGGCAGGACCTGTACCGCACGCTGCTGAAGATCCGCCACGACGCGATTATCCCCCGCCTGCGTGGCACGACCTCGCTCGGCGCCGAAGCAATCGGCGAGGGGGCGGTGGTCGCGAGGTGGCAAATGGGTGATGGCGCGATCCTCACGATCGCGCTCAACCTCGGCGAGCCGATCGCCTTCCCAGAAATCGACGCCGTACCGATCTTCGCCGAGGGCGAACCGGGCCATACCGGCAGCGTCGCGGTCTGGCTGAAGTCATGAGCGCGCTACGAACGCTGGCCATCGCCGCCGGCCTGCAACCCGAATGGCAGGACGCCGCTGGTCGCCGCCAGACCGTTAGCGATGAGGCATTGCAGGGCATCCTCGATCGCCTCGGTCATCCGTCGGCCGACGAAAAGCAGATTGCCGAAAGCCTCGCTGCGATCGATGCGCGGAATAGGCGCGGACCCCGTTTCGTGTCGGTCGATGTCGGCGACCCGATCACGCTCTCCTCGAAGCTGACGGGCAGGGCGGATCTCGTCCTCGAAGACGGTACGCGAACGTCGGTCTTGATCGACGAGGGCGTGCTGAAACCGATCGTGAAGACGGGCTATCATCGTCTCGAAATCGATGGCGAGGTGATCGTGCTGCTCGTTGCGCCGCACCGGTGCTTCACGATCGACGACGCCCTACGGGGGCGCAGATTGTGGGCACCCGCCGTCCAGATCCCGAGCCTGCGGGACGAGACGAGCAAGGCATTTGGCGATTTCGGCACGCTCGCCGAGACCGCCCGAGCGTTCGCCGAGCGCGGCGCCGACGCGATCGCGATCAGCCCCACCCACGCGTTGTTCCCGGCCGATGCCAGCCGGTACAGTCCCTATGCGCCATCGAGCCGCCAATTCCTCAACGGGTTGTACGGCGATGCGTCCGCATTCGCTGGGACGACGGACGACGTTGCTCCGGACCTGATTGACTGGCAAGGTGCGATACCGTCGAAGCTCGCACGACTTCGCAGAACCTTCGACCAGGATATTCATATGCTTGGCAAAATTCTCGACGCGTTCAGGTGCGATGGCGGAGATGCGCTCGAACGTCACGCCGAGTTCGACGCCCTTCACGCACATTTCTTCGCGACCACCGGCGCGCGAGGCTGGCAGCAATGGCCAACCGACTATCACGATCCTGCAAGCCCAGCCGTCCGCCGGTTCGTCACCGAGCACGCCGACGACGTTACGTTCTACATGTTCCTCCAATGGCTCGCCCGGCGCGATCTCGACGCCGCGCAAACGGCGGCCACGGACGCCGGCATGGCGATCGGCCTGATCGCCGATCTTGCCGTCGGCATGGACCCGGGCGGTAGCCACGGCTGGAGCCGCCGCGGCGATCTGCTGACTGGCCTCTCGATCGGCGCACCGCCCGATCCGTTGGGTCCTGACGGCCAGAGCTGGGGCATCACCGGCTTCGATCCTCAAGCGCTGCGCGATACCGGCTTCGCGCCCTTCATCGCGACGATCCGCGCCGCGCTCGCGCATGCCGGCGGCATTCGTATCGACCACGCCTTCGGTCTTCGTCGGCTCTGGGTCGTCCCCGAAAGCGCCTCCGCCGCGGAGGGCGCGTATCTCGACATGCCGTTCGACGACCTGATGCGGATCATCGCGATGGAATCGCAGCGCGCCAAGGCTATCGTCATCGGCGAAGATCTCGGCACCGTTCCCGACGGGTTCCGCGAGGCGATGGACGCGCGAGCGATGCTGGGGATGCGCGTGCTCTGGTTCGAGCGCAACGCCGACGGCTTCGTGCCCCCCGCGACTTGGTCGTCCGACGCCGTCGCGATGACCGGAACACACGATCTCGCGACCATCGCGGGCTGGTGGAGCGGTCGCGACATCGACTGGACCTGGGACCTAGGCCGCAAGTCCGACGCGGTCGACGAAGCGGCAGACCGCGCCGCGCGCGCCGAAGATCGCGCCGCGCTCTGGTCCGCGTTCGGCACCGGTACCGAGCAACCCGCGCCCGACGATACCGGACCCGTCCTCGACGCCGCGATCGCGCATGTCGCCGGCGCACCCTGTAGGCTCGCGATCATCCCGATCGAGGATATCGCCGGACTTATCGAGCAACCCAACTTGCCCGGCACGATCGACGAGCACCCCAATTGGCGCCGCCGCATGCCGGACACGACCGAGGCGCTGCTGACCCGCACCCACGTCGCCGCCCGCATCGACACGCTCAACGCCCAGAGACCCGCATGACCTCCTCTACGCCGCGCGCAACCTACCGCTTCCAGTTCCACAAGGACTTCACCTTCGCCGATGCGGAGGCGCGGGTGCCGTATCTCGACGACCTCGGCATCAGCCATCTCTACGCCTCGCCGATCACCACCGCGCGCAGTGGCTCCACGCACGGCTACGACGTCGTCGACCCGACCCGGATCAATCCCGAACTCGGCGGGGAAGAGGCCTTCCGCAGCCTCGTCGCAGCGCTTCGCACCCGCGACATGGGCGTCATCATCGACATCGTCCCCAATCACATGGGCGTTGCCGGTGGTGAGAACGCGTGGTGGAATGATGTCCTAGCACACGGTAAAACCAGCGAATTCGCGCGGTATTTCGATGTCGATTGGCGCGAGAAGCTGGTCCTTCCGATCCTTGGCGATCCGCTTGCCGAAACGCTCGCGCGTGGCGCGATCACAGTCGAGCAGGTCGACGGTCGCTATATCCTCGAAGCGTACGGGGAACATCGCCTGCCGATCCGCGACGAGGACCAGGCGACCGCCGCGACCGACGATGTCGCCGCGCTGATCGATCGCCAGCATTACCGCCTTGCCTCGTGGCGTGTCGCCAACGACGAACTCAACTGGCGACGGTTCTTCACGATCAATGATCTTGCCGGTCTTCGCGCTGAAGACCCGATCGTGTTCGACGCCACGCACGCGCTGTATTTCCGCCTCTACGCCGAAGGCCTGATCGATGGCGTCCGCGTCGATCATGTCGACGGGCTGACCGACCCCGCCGGCTATTGCCGCCACCTCCGTGCTCGCTTCGACGCGATCGAACGCCCCGCCGACGCCCCCACCGGCCCGGCCTATATCGTCATCGAGAAGATCCTTGCCGATGACGAACCGCTCAGCACCGACTGGAGCGTCGACGGTACCAGCGGGTACGACTTCATGGCGCAGGTTACCGCCTTGCTCCATGCGCCCGGCGGCGCCGAACCGCTAGCCGGACTGTGGGCCGACATCAGTGGCCGCTCTGCCGATTTCGCGCCCGAGGAATTGCGCGCCCGCCAGGAACTGCTCGCATGGCAGTTCGACGCGCAGCACCGCCGCTGCGTCGAGGCGTTCGTTGCGCTCGCCCGCTCGGCGCCTGAGTGCGACGGGCTGACGACGGGCATGCTCCACCGCGCCATCAAGCGTCTGCTGTGGGTGTTCCCGGTGTACCGGACGTATGGAACGGGCGGAGCGGCTCCAGGCGGAGATGCCAGGATCCGCGAGACGGTCCGCCAGCGCGTTGCCGAGTTCGTCCCCCCCGGCGAGGGCCCGGTCGTCGACCGGATACTGTCATGGCTGGCAGGCGAGGGGCCTGGCGACACCGCACTGGCCGCCGATGCCGTCCGGCAATTCCAGCAACTTTCCGCGCCGATCGCGGCAAAGGCGGTCGAGGATACCGCATTTTATCGCTACGGCCGTTTGCTGTCGCGCAACGACGTCGGCTTCGACGCAGCGCGGATGTCGCTTGATATCGACGCGTTTCATGCCGCGATGATCGAGCGTGCGCGCGACTGGCCGTCCGCGATGCTTGCCACCGCGACGCACGATCACAAGCGCGGCGAGGACGTTCGCGCGCGGCTTGCGGTGCTGAGCGAGGTCCCGGACCTTTGGCGAGCCCGCGTCGAGCATTGGCTCGAACTGGCTACGCCATATGCCAAGGGCGTCGATCCCGCAGACGCCTATATGTTGCTCCAGACGCTGTTCGGTGCATGGCCGGCGAACCTGTGCGGGTCAAATGCCGAGGGACTCTCGGAGTATGCCGAGCGGATCGTCGCATGGCAGGAGAAGGCGTTGCGCGAAGCCAAGCTCCAGTCGTCCTGGGAGGCGCCGGACGAGCGCTACGAAACCCTATGCCACGACCTCGCCCGTGCTTTGCTCGATCCCGAGCGGTCGACGGCGTTCCTCGACGACATGACGGCGTTCGTCGACCGGATCGCGCCAGCGGCGGACGCGAACAGCCTGGCGCAGGTGGCGTTGCGCTATACCGTTCCGGGCGTTCCCGACCTGTATCAAGGTACCGAAACGACCGATTTGAGCCTGGTGGATCCGGACAACCGCCGGCCGGTCGACTATTCGGTGCGTCAGGCGATGCTCGCATCCGCGTCCGATCCGAAGGCGACGCTGATTGCTCGCCTGCTCGCCCTGCGGCGGCAGCATCCGACGCTGTTCACGGTCGGCGCGTACGAACCGATCGCAATCACGGGCGCGCGCGCGGCGCACGTGATTACGTTCGACCGCACGCATCACGGTGTGGCTGTGCGGTGCGTCGTTGCCTTGCGGAGTGCGGGACGCTGCCTCGACGCGACCGATACCGACGGTTGGTGGGCCGATACCGCTCTGTCGTCCGGCGAAAGGATCGCCGATCTGCTTGGCGAATCCGCCGCCTCGGTGGTCGTGCTGGATGGTGCAGCGCGCTGACCAAGTCGTTGCCGAACCGTGACGCGCTTACCGATGTCGCAAGAGGCGATACGGTCACAATGGTGATCGAGGCGAGCGACGTCCTGATCGGCAAATGATCAGGCCCCGGCCGTTCCCGTTTCGACGCGGGAACGGCCGGTGCCGGTTACAGACCGAAGCGCAATGTCGCGCGGAAATCGCGTCCGGCGAGCGGCGCGAAGTCCTTCAGGAAGCTGGTCGCGCGCCGTGCGTTCACGTCGAACAAGTTGTTCGCGCTCAGCAACAGCGTCGTCTTCGAATCCTTGCCGAACGGGCTGAGGCCGATCGAGGCGTTGACCATCGTATAGGCGTTGGTCGTCGTCTCGAATGCGGCGATCCGGTTCTGGTCGAACACGTGCTCGACCTCGACGCGGCCGTTGATCCGGTCGCCTTGTGCCTCGATCCCCCCAAGCACGCGCATCGGCGGGATGCGCGGGACGGGGCCCTGATCGACGATGTTGGCGTGGACGTAATCGCCGAGTACGTCGGCGTTGACCGCATAGCCCCCGATCTGCGCGACCTTCACCGACGCATCCGCCTCGAACCCGTAATAGCGCGCATCGGCCTGCTGATACTGGAAGCAGGGCAGGTCGACGGTGCGACCCGACGGATCGGCCGCCGCCTGGCAGACCGACCGTGCGACCTGGTTCTCCGAGATGTAGTTCGAGAACCAGTTGTAATAGGCCGACGCGTCGAAGCTGAAGCCATCGCCGTGCGCGTGCAGCGTGCCTTCCAGTCCCCAGGACTTTTCGAGCTTGAAGTCGGGGTTGCCGAGTTCGTACGCCTGCGTGCCGGCATGCGCGCCGTTCGCGAACAGTTCTTCGGACGAGGGCGCACGCTCGGTGCGCGAGCCGTTCAGGCCGATACGGACGCTGTCGGTCAGCGCATAGGATGCACCGAGCGACCCCGAGACCGAATGATAGCTCTGGCTGCCGCGGAAGAAGCGGAGATCGTCCTCGGGCGTGCGCGCGGCGAGGTCGGTAATCTCGTAGCGGACGCCACCCTCGGCGTGGAACTTGCCCGATTCATACTGCTGAAGCGTGAAGAGGCCGGTCTGGTTGGTCTCGTTCTTCGGCAGGAAGGCTTCGTCGCCGACCACGTTGAAGATGCGGTTGTAGAACTGGACGCCCGACGCACCCTGCCACCCGCCGCGGTTCGCCTGGACGACTTCGAGGCGTCCTTCGAGGCCCTTGTTGTAGAAGGCGGTGCCGACGGAATTATCTTCCTCCAGCTCGAAGTGGCGATAGCTCGCCTGGCCGACGCGGACGCGGATCTTGCTGAACACGTCGCCGCCGGTGTCGATCTCGCCGCGCAGGTCGACTCGGTTCTGGACGACGTCGAGGCGCGGTGCTTCCTGCTCCTGGCCGGGTTGCGTGGCGTAGCGGATCGGCACGCCGTACAGGCTGTCATAGTGGCTGTACGAGATGCCCAGATTGCCGGTGTCGGTGATGATCGATGCACCGGCGCCCGCGGTCCAGGTCTCGGCCTGCGTGTTGGGCAGCTTGCCCTTCAAACGGGCGGAGGCGGCATAGTCGATCGGGTCGGCCTCGTTCGGATCGACCGGCTCGGCGGCGGTAGCGAGTGCCTGTGCGCGGGCGTCGCGCGACAGGATGTACCCGCCGGTGCGCAGGTCGCCGGACTTCAGGTACGAGCCATCGGCGTGCAGCACGAGGTGCTGGCCGACCGCAACGTCGCCGGCCATGCCGCCGGACCGCTCGTCGGCGGCCGAACCATAGTTGGCGATGCCGTTCACGCGGTAGCCGTTCTCGGGCACCGACCGCGGAATGCGCGTATCGATGACGTTGACCACGCCGCCGACCGCCGACGTGCCGTACAGGAGCGCGCTGGGCCCGCGCAGGATCTCGATGCGCTCGGCGAGCAGCGGGTCGATGATGACCGCGTGGTCGACCGAGGTGTTCGACACGTCGATCGAGCCGATCCCGTCGGTCAGCACGCGGATGCGGTCGCCCTGGAAGCCGCGCAGGATCGGCCGCGAGGCGCTGGGGCCGAACGAGCTGGCCGACACGCCGGGCTGGCGGGCGAGCGTCTCGCCGATCGACGGGCGCAGCTGGCGGGTGAGTTCCTGGCCGGTGAGGACTGTGGTGCCCTGCAACACGTCGCGCTCGCTGGTCTGGATCGGCGCGGTGACGATGATGTCGCGCTGGTTGGTGGCGCCGACCGATGCCGGGGCGCCGACCGATGCGGAGGCTGGGGCAGGCGCTGACGTCGCGGGATCCGCCGTCCCGGTCTGCGCGTGAGCCTGAGAGGAAAGGAGCGCAGCCAGGGCTGTGGCGCCGAACAGCATCGTCTTCATGAAATTCCCTTGTGTCGTCCCTGTATGACGATGCGGGTAGATTTAATGATACATCATATCAAGTGACAATGATGCCATGTTAGGCGATACGCGGCGCGCTGTTGCCGCGATGCAACATGGCCTGGTTTAGCCGCGGGGAACACGACGCCCGCCGTCCACCGGACGAGCGGCAGGATCCAGAGTAACGGACGCCGTCCATCTTGGCTTTGGATCCTGACGTTCGTCAGGATGACGAAGTAGGTGGAGGGTTCGACTACGAGTTCCAATCACCCGGCGACGATCAAATCCCGGATGCGCGTGGCCAGGGCCTCCATCGCGAAAGGTTTGGTCATGACATGCATGCCCGGATCGAGATGGCCGTTGCCGACGACCGCGTTCTCCGCATAGCCGGTGATGAAGAGGATCTTCAGGTCGGGGCGGGCAACGCGTGCCGCGTCGGCCATTTGCCGGCCGTTCATCCCGCCGGGCAGGCCGACGTCGGTGACCAGCAGGTCGACGCGGATGTCGGATTGCAACAGCTTCAACCCCGATGCACCGTCCGCGGCTTCGATCGCGGCATAGCCGAGCTCCTCGAGCACCTCCACCACCAGCATCCGGACGGTCGGTTCGTCGTCGACCACCAGCACGGTTTCCCCCGCATTCGCCCGCGGTGCGTCGGTGTGCTCGGGCAGCGTTTCGGTATCCTCGGCATCGCCGAAATGCCGGGGCAGATAGATGCACACGTTGGTGCCCTCGCCGACCTCGGAGTAGATCCGGACGTGTCCACCGGATTGCCGCGCAAAGCCATAGATCATCGACAGGCCCAGCCCGGTGCCGAGACCCAGCGGCTTGGTCGTGAAAAAGGGATCGAATGCCTTGGCGATCACGTCCGGAGTCATCCCCGTGCCGGTATCGGATACGCTCAACGACACATATTGCCCCGCATCGAGTTCACGCTCGCGCGCCGTCCTCGCGTCGATCCAGCGATTGGCGGTCTCGATCGTCAGCCGCCCGCCGCCCGGCATCGCATCCCGCGCATTGATGCACAGGTTGAGCAACGCGTTCTCCAACTGGTGCGGATCGACCAAAGTCGTCCACAACCCGACCGAGGCGACGACCTCGACCTCGACCCCGGGGCCGACCGTGCGACGGACCAGATCCTCGAGACCCGCGACCAACCGGTTGACGTCGGTCGGCTTGGGATCGAGTGTCTGTCGCCTGGAAAAGGCCAGCAGCCGGTGGGTCAGCGCCGCGGCGCGCTTGGCGGCGCCTTGCGCGGCCAGGGAATAGCGCTCGACATCGTTCAGCCGGCCTTGCGCGATCCGTATGCCGAGCAGTTCCAAGCTCCCGGTAATACCGGTCAACAAGTTGTTGAAATCGTGCGCGATCCCTCCGGTCAGCTGGCCGACCGCCTCCATCTTCTGGCTTTGCGGCAACGCCTCCTCGACTTGCATCAATTCGCGCGTGCGGGTTGCGACCTGGTCTTCCAGCGTCTCGTTCCATTGCGCCAGTTGCGCAGTCTGCCGGCGGCTGTCGTCGATGTCGGTATTGTTGCCGACCCAGCGCAAGATCTCGCCGTCATTGCCGCGCACCGGTTCGGCACGCACCAGGAACCAGCGATAGTCGCCGTTCGCGCCACGCACACGAAACTCGGCGGCATAGGAATCGCCGGTCGCCAGCGAGTGACGCCATCGCTCCCCGGCCAGCGCCACGTCGTCGGGATGCATCAAGGTGACCCACACCTCGGTACCGTCGAGCTCGCCGGGTTTGAACCCATTATATGCGTAGACCTGCCGGTTGAACCAATAGAGATACCCGTCGGGCCGCGCCGCCCAGATCTGATTGGGGACGGCTTCGGCAAAGACCCGAAATTGTTCGTCACTGGCGCGTCGGGCGTCTTCTGCCCGCAGCCGCTCGCTGGCCGCCCGGACCCGCTCGGCAACTTCGCGGATCAGCACGAGGTCATCGTCGCTCCACAGGCGCGGCGTCGCGTCGTTGGTGTAGATCAACGCGACCAAATCGTCCTGCTCGACCAGCGGCATGTTGACGAACGAAGCCGCGCTGATCCCCTTGAGCATGTCGGCCGTCTCGCGGGTCCGCGGATCATGATCGACATCGGCGATGGTCACGGTCCGGCCGGCTTTCAGGTCTTCGATATACGAACCATAGTCCCGAAACTGGAGCGTTCCGGCCAGCGTCGTGATGCCCGGCGCATTCCAGTCGCGCTCGACGGCGATCGTCTCGCGCACCTTGTCGATAACGCCGTAGCCGACCCGGCTCACCTGGAGCGCCTTGCCCAGGATCTCGGAGGCAGCATAGGCAATCGCGTCGGGATCGGTCAGGTCGCGGATCGCGTCGCCAAGATTCAACAAAGCGTTTTGTCGGAGCTCCGCCTGCTTGCGCTGGGTGATATCGAAGCTGACACCGGGAAACCGCGATGGCGTGCCATCGGCGGCGAACCGGCAGCGGCCCTGCGCGGCGACCCAGCGGACCGCGCCGTCAGGCTGCACGAGACGGTACTCGGCCGTGAAATCGCCATCGCCCTCGAGCGCATCGGCGATCGCCGCGCGGGTGCCGGGAAGATCGTCGGGATGAATGCCACCAAAGAACCGTTCGAGCGGTGCCCCCTTGCGACCGAGTTCCTCAGGGACGCCGTATAGTCGCGAGAACCGCTCGTCCGCCTTCACGCGATCGTTCGGGATGTCCCAGTCCCATGTACCGATGCCGTTGCCGGCCGCGAGCGCCTGGTTGAGCCGTTCCTCGCTTTCCTGCGTGGCGATGGCCGCACGACGGTACGCCGATACGTCGGTGAACAGCACCGCGACGAGGCGCGGTGTCCCCGAACCGACGGGAAAGGCATGAACGTCGAACCACCGGTCCATCGCGTCGGAACCGTGATCGAACCGCGCCGGCTCGCCAGTCAGCGCGACCTTGGCATAGGCGTCGAACCAGAAGCGCTCCAGATCGGGAACGAGTTCGCCGGCCGTCCGACCGACCGCGTCGACCAGGCCAGTCTGACTTTCGAACTGCGGATTGACCTCGACGAACCGGTAATCGACCGCGCGATCGCCATCGAACACCATTTCGATGATGCAGAACCCCGCGTCGATCGCTTCGAACAGCGCGTCGTATCGCTCCTGCGCTGGATTGACGGTACCAGCTTCAATCGTCGGTCGGTGCATCGGATCTCGAAGGTCGGAGGGCGCGACCTTATGCAACATATGTAACCGCCCCATACGCAAGAGGGTTTTTGAAACTCGTTGTGGCGCGTGTCGGGTGCTGACATATGTCCGGCCTCATGATGCGGCCTTACAACTGCCGCGGGCCCGTATGGTGTTCGCAGGTCGGGTCCAGATCAAAGCCGCGTGCTCGAAGGCACTCTGTTGCAAACTGGTTTTCCCGATCCCCGTCTCACGACCGTTGCGCCAAACTGCTCCTTGCCCTCGTACGCTCCGACGCCTCGCGACTGACGGTCGGCTTATGCCGCCGCAGCCGGAGCCCGGTAACTTTCACCCTTGATCATCAACGCCCAGGCGACGCGCGCCATCTTGTTGGCCAGCGCGACACGGACGAGCATCGACGGCTTGCGCGACAGCATTCCTGCCAGCCAGGTGCCCGGTCGAGCTGCCTGATGGACACTCCGTTTGATGATGACGCTGTTGGCCCCGATGATCAGGAGGCGGCGCAGGGATCGCTCGCCCATCTTCGTCGTTGCCCCAAGGCGTTGCTTGCCGCCCGTTGAGTGTTGTCGCGGCACGAGGCCGAGCCAGGCCGCGAAATCGCGGCCGCGACGGAACGTCTCCGGTGGTGGGGCCAGCACCGCGATGGCTGTGGCGATCAGGGGACCGATGCCGGGGATCGTCATCAACCTTTGCGCGACTTCATTCTCTTTAGCGCGATGGGTGATTTCGGCGTTCAGCTTCTCGATCTGCGCGTCGAGGCCGACGAGCGCGTCGACAAGCACCCGGAATGTCGCAACAGCCTGAGCAGGCAGGCCGCTGTCCGGATCATCCACAATGGCAATCAGGCGGGAGATATTTGCAGCGCCTTTGGGCACCACCTTGCCGAACTCTGTCAAATGGCCGCGCAAGGCGTTAATCGCCTGGGTGCGCTGCCGGATCATCAACTCCCTGACCCGGAACACCGAGGCAGCTCCCTGTACCTCTTCGCTCTTCACCGGCACGAAGCGCATCGATGGGCGTTGCGCCGCCTCGCAGATCGCCTCGGCGTCCGCCGCATCATTTTTCTGCCGCTTCACAAAAGGCTTCACATACGCCGGCGGGATCAGGCGAACCTCATGGCCCAGAAGGGCAATCTTCCGCCCCCAGAAATGCGAGCCTCCGCAAGCCTCCATCGCGACCGTGCACGGCGGAAGCGTACTGAAGAACGGCAGCAACTGATCCCGGCTCAGCTTCTTGCGCAGGATCGCATGACCCGCTCCATCAGCCCCGTGGACTTGGAACACTCTCTTCGCCAGATCGAGTCCGATCGTAACAATCTCCGACATCACCGCACTCCTCCATCAGTTGAAGACCCCCGTTTCCACTTTAATGCCGTCGGGGGGCGGTTACATCATCAAGGCCGGCGAAAAAAACGCTTAAAAGATAGATCCGATCCCGCGGTCAGATCCGGCGTGCGCCGATCCGCTCGAGCGCGACCGGCAGCACGCGGGCAAGGCGATCGGCCCATGCGGCGCAATTCTCGGCAGACGCCAACAGGTCCTGTCGTATCTCGATCTCGGCGTACGCGCGGGCTGGGTAGGCATGCCGCGGAACGGTGTAGTCGATCAGGTCCATCCGATAGGGTTCGTTGTCGCCGACGATAAGGTCGCCTTCGGTCCGCAACACCGCGAGCAGCGCCTGCGCGAATCTCGTATCGCCACCGTCGTGGAGAATGCCGATCTGCCATGGCCGCGCCTGATCCCGCAGCGGCCCGCGCATCATCGGGGTAAAACTGTGCAACGCGATCACCGCCGTCGGCAGGTCGCGTGCGTCACGGCGCGCCAGTTCTGCGTCGATCGCGGCGTGATACGGCTCGTGGATCTCGGCGAAGCGTGCCGCGCGATCCGCCTCGCTGAGCGCAGCATTCCCGGGCACGACTGTGTCGTCGCTGACCGCAGCGATGACGTCCGCTTGGTCGGGGCTTCGGTTGCAGTCGATCACCAGCCGTGAATAGGTCTGGCGCACGAACACCGCGTCGACGCGCTCCGCCAGCAACGCCCCGAGCTCGCCGATGCCGATGTCCCAGCCGATATGGCGGGACAGATCCGCGTCGCTCAGGCCCAGCGTCCCGAGCAGGGCCGGTACCGCTTTCCCCGCATGGTCGCCGATCAGCAGGAACGATGACGCGCCTGCCGGGTTGATCACCGTGACCGGAGAGGTATCCTCGGTCGTAAGCAGCGTTTGGCTGGCAGTGCTGTTCATGCGACACGGATCCTCAATGCCATCTCTAACGCTCTCTCACGTCACGAAATACTCTTACCGCCAGCCAGTGGCGTTTGGCGAGCACCGGATCATGGTCCGGCCGCGAGAAAGCTATGACCAGCACCTTATCGACGCCAAGCTGACGATCACGCCGGCGCCGTCCGACGTGCGTTGGCTGCAGGACGTGTTCGGCAATTCGGTCGCGATCGCCACGTTCGACAAGCGTGCGAAAGACCTTGTCATCGACAGCCAGATCCGGCTGAACCACAGTCCGGCCGAATTGCAGAACGTCGATATCGAACGCTATGCGCGCTTCTATCCGTTCACGTATTCGTCCGAGGAAATGCCCGACCTGTTGCGGTCGATCGAGCGCCAGCATCATGATCCGCTGCGCGAGATCGATGCCTGGGCGCGGCGTTTCGTCGGCACCGGGGGGCAGACCGACACGCTCGCGATGCTTTCGGAGATGACCGCGGCGATCAAGCGCGAGTTCACCTATGTCCCGCGCCCGGAAAAGGGCACGCAGTCGCCGATCGAGACGCTGGCGAGGCGCAAGGGGACGTGCCGCGATTATGCGATGCTGATGATCGAAGCGGTTCGCGCGCTCGGCTTCGCAGCGCGGTTCATCTCGGGCTATGTCTATAACCCCAGCAGCCGTGAGCAGCGTACCGGCGGTGGCAACACGCATGCGTGGGTCCGCGTTTATCTTCCGGGCTCCGGCTGGGTCGAGTTCGACCCCACCAACGGCATCGTGGGCAACCGCGGCCTGATCCGCGTCGCCGTCGCGCGCGACATCTACCAGGCGGTTCCGATCTCCGGCACCTGGAGCGGGTTTCCGGGGAGCTTCCTCGACATGAGCGTGTCCGTGAACATCGCTGTCGATGATGCCGCCACAGGCGATGCCAACAGTTTTCAACACACGGCGATAACGGCCTGAACCGGGGGACTTTTATGCTGATCAGGGCAGGCTACGACATTCGATTCGAAACCGACGTAGCGACTCCGATGATGGCGATGCTGAGCCTGCATCCGTCGCGGAACAAGGATCTCGTTACGCCGCACCGGATCGTCGACGATCCGGACATGCCGGCCTATGATTATCTCGATGCGTTCGGCAACGTCTGCACGCGGATCACGGTGCCCAAGGGTGGCCTGACGCTGTCGTGCGACTTCACCGTCCAGGACAGTGGCGCGCCCGACCCGGTAACGCCCGGCGCGATCCAGCACGCGGTCGAGGATCTTCCCGACGATATCCTGATCTACCTGCTCGGCAGCCGGTATTGCGAAACGGACCGCCTGTCCGAGACGGCGTGGTCGTTGTTCGGACATGTTTCGGCGGGTTGGCAGCGGGTGCAGGCGATCGTCGACTTCACGCACGATCACGTCGAGTTCGGCTATCACTTCGCGCGTCCGACGAAGACCGCATGGGACGTGTATCAGGAGCGGCAGGGCGTATGCCGCGATTTCGCGCATCTTGCGATCACGCTGTGTCGCTGCATGAACATCCCGGCCCGCTATTGCACCGGCTATCTCGGCGATATCGGCATCCCCCCCGTCGATGCGCCGATGGACTTTTCCGCATGGTTCGACGTGTATCTCGGCGGCACGTGGCACACGTTCGACGCGCGCCATAATCGCCCGCGGATCGGCCGTATCCTGATGGCGCGGGGCAGGGACGCGACCGACACCGCGCTCACCACCACCTTCGGTCCGGCACGCCTGGTCGGTTTCGACGTCCACACGGACGAAGTCGGCCTCGAGCCGCGCAGCGATGCCGTGGTGCCAGCGGGGTAATCCTGCCGTAGCGTCAACTTAGGTCTTGTCGCGGACGATGCGATGGGCCTAACGCCACCGATCCTTCAACTTATGCTGCGATGCACAACATGACCTCGATCCCAGATCAGTCCACTTCGGCCCAGTCCACTTCGGCCCAGTCCTCTCCGGCGAACGCGAACGCCCTGCTGCTACAGGCGATCGCGTTGCGCAAATGCATCACGGCGACCTACAACCGGATGGTCTGCACGCTGGCACCGCACATCCTGTATACCAAGCACGACGACGTGTTCGTCGACGCGGTAACGCTGGAGCGCGATGGCCAGCCGCCCAAGGAAATCAAGCTTGGGACGTTCAAGCTCGCCGGCCTCAAGGACATCGAGGTCGCCGACCGCTCGTTCATCGCAGACGCCATCTTCAACCCCGGCGATATCAAGTACGACCGAGTCACGCTGTTCGTCGTCGATCGCAGCTGATCGGCGTAACTATCTCTGACAGCTGAATTTCAGGCGCTGGCCGGTGGTAGCCAGTCGGTTGCGATCTCGCCGTATCGGTCGGTAAAGCCCGTCGACTCGATCAATCCGGCTTCATCGACGATCCTGATCCGCCGCCCGTTCCGTTCGATGACGCCCGCACGTTCGAGGCCGCGGATCGTGCGGTTGACGTGGACCTTGGTCAGGCCAAGCGCGTCGCCCAGGTCGCTCTGGGTGAGTGGAAGGTCGAAGGAGTCGACGATCCCGCCCGCCGTTACCCGAAGCCGCGCGAGGATATCGAGCAACAGCGTCGACAGGCGTTCGGTCGCACCCATCCGCCCGATCGAGGTCAGCCGATCGCTCATCGCGACGTTCTCGGCGGCAGCGATCGCGTAGAGCAACCCGGCGACGCGAGGCTGCCCCTGGAACAACAGGCCCAAATCCTTCTTAGGAAGGTCGGTGACGAGGCAGTCCGAGATCGCGGTGAGCGTCGTCGACGCCTGTGCCCAGGCGATGCTCGACGTGCCGATCAGGTCGCCGGCATAGTGGAACCGCAGGATCTGGCGTCCGCCCGAGATCAGGCGGGTCGACGAATGCATCCAGCCCTGCCGGACGATATAGAGCGAGTTGCTGTCTCCGCCTTCCGCCATCAACACGTCGCCCGCCTTCAGACGGCGCTCGCCTTGCTCAACGCGAGCGATCGCCGTGCGCTCGGCATCGGTGAGATCGAGGCTGCGTCCGAGGCGAGCGGTCAGGCCACTGAATTGCATGAGAGTCCCTTTTTCTGCGTCATGCCCGCCGCGTATTCCCGCTGCGTAGCCGTCGTGCATTGTGTTTGGCCCGCTGCGTCAACGTGCCGAAGTCATTTGCGCCCTCCTAACGCCGTTTCAACCAGCGGCGCAACGCGGGCGGCGATCCGGTCGACACCCGTCCGGTTGGGATGAACATGGTCCGCCTGCATCAATCCGGCGTCGCCGATGACGCCATCGAGGATGAAGGGGTAGAGCGTTGCATGATAGGATCTGGCTAAGTCGGTCCATATGCTATTGAACCGACGCGAATACTCCGGACCAAGATTGGGCGGCGCCATCATGCCGGTCAGCATGACGGGGATACTGCGCCGCTTGGCCTCGGCCATCATGGCCGTCATGTTGGCGCGCGTTTCGTCCGGCGATATCTGGCGCAGGACATCATTGCCGCCGAGCCCCAGCAGGATCAGGTCGGGTTTGCGCTTCATGCTGTCGAGCGCGAACGCGAACCGCTGCCGTCCCGCCGCACTGGTATCGCCCGAGACACCGGCGTTGACGATCGTCGCGTTGATCCCGTCCTTGCGCAACCGGTTTTGCAACGCATCGGGCAGGCTCTGCCCGCGATCGAGCCCATAGCCGGCATATAGGCTGTCACCGAATGCGAGGATCAGGCGCTCTGGACCTCGAGGCGCGGGGGTCGTTGCAACCTGGGCGGTCGTCGGCGAGACGATATTCGTCGCGGGGTTCGTCGCGGGCGGCGGGGCAGGGATCTCGGGGGTCCGATCGCAGCCGGCCAGCAACCCCGCTTGGAGAAGCGCCAGTCCGCCCCCATAAAGAGGCCAGCGTCGCATCTGTTTCTCCAAGATATTGGTCTCCATGTCCGAACCTGCTTCCGCCGATATGGTGATCTCGGCGCGTGATGTCACGCTGACACTCGGCGCATCGACTGCCGCGACGACGATCCTGAAGGGGATCGATCTCGACATCGCGCAGGGCACCAGCGTTGCGCTGCTGGGGCCGTCGGGGTCGGGCAAGTCGTCGCTGATGGCGGTGCTTTCAGGACTGGAGCGCGCGAGCAGCGGGCAGGTCCAGGTCGCGGGCCTCGACTTCGGCAAGCTTGACGAGGATGCCCTGGCGCGTGCGCGGCGGGGACGCATCGGAATCGTCCTGCAGGCCTTCCATCTTCTACCGACGATGACCGCGCTCGAGAACGTCGCCGTGCCGATGGAACTGGCCGGGATGCCCGACGCGTTCGAGCGGCCGGAAGTCGAACTCGCCGCAGTCGGCCTGTCGCACCGCATCGGCCATTATCCCACGCAGCTTTCCGGCGGCGAGCAACAGCGCGTGGCGATCGCCCGTGCGCTCGGCCCGCGTCCCGCGCTCGTCTTCGGTGACGAACCGACCGGCAACCTGGATGCCGCCACCGGCGCTTCGGTCATGGACCTGTTGTTCGACCGCCGTGCCGCGACTGGTGCCACGTTGATCATCATCACGCACGACCCCGTACTTGCGGCGCGCTGCGACCGGATCGTCGAGCTCGCCGACGGCCGTATCGCCGCGGATCGCTTGCGGTGAGCGAATGGCGGCTGGCGTGGCGGCTTGCCCGTCGCGAACTCGATCTTCGGTTTCGTGGGTTGCGGCTGTTGCTGGCGTGCCTGTTTCTCGGCGTCGGTGCGCTGGCGGCGATCGGCAGCCTGACGCAGTCGATCGACGGCGAGCTTGCGGCGCGGGGCAGCGCGATCCTGGGCGGCGACGTCGAGTTCGGCACGTCGCAGCGTGCCGCCACCGCTGACGAGCGCGCCGCGATGGCGCGGCTCGGGACGGTGTCCGAGACCGTCCGGATGCAGGCGACCGCGATCCGCGGCACCACCAGCGTACCGGTCCAGCTCAAGGGCGTCGACGCGGTCTATCCGCTTTACGGTACGCTCGCCGTGCAAGGTGGATCGGTTGCGACGGTCGACGATCCCAACGCGATCTGGATCGTTCCGGCCTTGGCGCAGAGGCTCGGCGGCGGCCGCGGTGCCAGCATACGGCTCGGGATCGCCGACTTCACCGTCGCCGGCGTGATCGCAAACGAACCGGACCGTCTCGGTGAAGGCTTCACGCTGGGCCCGGTCGCGATCGTCTCGATGGCGGGCATCGCGCGGACCGGTCTGGTCCAGCCCGGCAGCCTGTACGAGAGCAAATACCGCGTGCGCCTGTCTCCCGGCGCGTCGCCCCCAACCGCCGTCGAACGGTTCAAGGCCGCATTCCCGACCGGCGGCTGGGAGACCAAGACACGTGACCGTGCCGCGCCGGGTGCCGAACGCTTCGTCGATCGCATGGGGCAGTTCCTGCTTCTGGTCGGGCTGTCCGCGCTCGTCATCGCCGGGATCGGCGTCGGCAACGGCGTGTCCTCCTATCTCGCCGCCCGCCGCAGTAGCATCGCGGCGTTGAAGGTGCTCGGCGCGACGTCTGGCCTGATCGCCAGGATCTACCTATTGGAAGTCGCGGTCGTCGCGGCGATGGGGATCGTCGCGGGGCTTGTCGCAGGCGCTGCGACCGTACCGCTGATCGTCTGGCTCGCGGGGGACGTCCTGCCGGTCGCGCCGCGCTTCGCGCTGCAGTTCGCGCCGCTCGCGCTCGCGGCCGCGTACGGCATGCTGATCGCACTCGCCTTTACCGCGCCACCGCTGATCGAGGCGGGCAGCATTCCCGCGGCGGGGTTGTTGCGCGGTGTGTTCGGCAATCGGTCCGTGCCGTTGCGTCGCACCTTGCCCTGGGTGCTGGGTGCAGGCGCCGCGATCGTCGCGCTCGCTTTGTCGACCGCGGACCAGCCGGGCCTGAGCGCAGGCTTCCTTGCGGCTGTCGCTGGCGTATTGCTGGTATTGGCCGCATTCGGCTGGGCAGTACGTCGGATCGCCGCAGCGCTTCCCCGCTCGCGCAAGCCGTTGTTGCGGCTCGCGATTGCCGGACTCCACCGCCCGGGCGCGCGGACCGGTACCCTGGTCGTCGCTCTTGGTCTCGGCTTGACGCTGTTCGTCCTGCTCGCCGGCATCCGCACCAGTATCGATGCGAACATCGCGCTCACCGTACCAAAGCGCGCGCCGGCGCTGTTCGCGCTTGACGTACCGCCCGACCGCGAGGCGGAGTTCCGGCGGACGATCGAAGGCGTGGCATTCCACCCGGTCATTCGTACCGTCCCCGCGATGCGTGGCACGATCACCGGCTACGGTACGACGCGTGTCGCCGATCTCAAGACGCTACCCGACGGCGCATGGGCGCTGCGCGGCGAGCGCGGGCTTACCTATGCCGCGACCTTGCCCGAGGGTAGCGAACTCACCGCGGGTCGCTGGTGGCCGCGCGACTATACCGGACCGCCGCTGGTCTCGATCGACGAGCGATTGGCCAAGGTGCTCGCGCTCAAGATCGGCGATCCGCTAACCTACACCTTGCTTGGCGTGGAGCGGACCGCGCGGATCGCGTCATTCCGCCGGATCAGCTGGGACACGCTCGGCTTCAACTTCGTGATGGTGTTCTCGCCCAACGCCATTGAGGACGCGCCGCATAATCTCGCCGCGACGATCGAGCTGGCACCGGGGCAGGACGCGCGCGTGATGCGGGCGTTGCTGCCGCGCTTCCCCTCGGTGTCGGTCATCGAGGTTCGCGGTGTGCTCGGCCAGATCCGCGATATCGTCGCGCAGATGGCGACCGCGATCACCGCCGCGGCATCGGTGGCGATCCTGGCCGGGATCGCGGTGCTCATCGGCGCGATCGCCGCAGCGCGAGAGGCGCGCACATATGACGGCGTGATCCTGCGCACGCTCGGTGCCACGCGGCGGCAGGTGCTCGCCGTGCAGGCGCTCGAATATGCGTTCCTCAGCATCGTGCTGTCGGCGCTCGCCTTGCTACTGGGGCTGGGTGGAGCCTGGTATGTCGTCACGCAGCTGTTCAGTTTCGAATGGCGGCCGGATTACACGACGGTGGTCGTGACCCTGGCGGGTGGAGCCGGGTTGACCATGGCGATCGGGCTGATCGGCGCGTGGCCCATTCTCGGCGCACGGCCGTCAGAGGCTTTGCGACAACTCTG